>NZ_BAFB01000085.1 GCF_000248075.1 Gordonia otitidis NBRC 100426
CGAGGGTGCCCTCGCGTTCGGCCTCGTTCTCGGGCTTGCCCGCTTCGACGGCTGTCCTGCGTGTTCCCTCGCGGGTCGTGCCGTAGGCCGCGTTGATCTTGGACATCCCGATGCCGGGCACGGACACGTACGAGTCGCGGGGGATCGAGATCGCCGTCGCCGACGATCCGTCGTTGGGGATGCGGATGAGCAGGATGGTGTCGGTGTTCGTGGAGACGTCGTCGCCCGCTCGCAGCCATTTGAGCTCTTCGGGAGAGAGTGGATTGCCCTTGGCATCCGTGCGCGAGTCCGTACCCACCAGCAGGATGTCGGTGGCGCCGTCGTCTGCCCCGCCGAGACCGAGGCCGCCGAGTTGCGTGATCTTCGACGTGAGTCCGTTGACACTGCTCCACGCGTATCCGGTGCAGACAAGGACGGCGACCGACACGAGCGCGACCAGGCCACGTCCCCATGCCTTACGGCCGAATGCGCCTGCTGTCGCGAGTGCCCCGCGAGCGGGTGGCGGAGGTGGCGGCGGCGCGGTCGAATTCGTCTCCGACGACGATTTCGTCGTGTGAATCTCTCCGGAGCGACGCTGGCGAGGTCGGCGTCGGCCGACCGGCTCGCCTGGGATCTCGTTTTCCGACGCCCGCCCGGGCGCGTGGGTGCCCGCGTCGGGTCGGGTCCGTCGCGGCGGTTGCTGGGCGCGCGTCCGCTGCGCATCCGGCCGTCCTCGTCGCCGTGCGTCTGGGTCGGGTCGACGCCGTGCGTCTGGGTCGGGTCGTCGCCGTGCGTCTGTGCTGCCGTGTCGACGTGCGTCGGGCGCGGCGGCCTCGGGGTGTTGGCGGCTCCGGCGGGGGCCGCGGGGCTGGTCGCGCGCGTCCTGGCCGGCGCGTCGAGGATGGGCCGCCTGGGACTCGTCGGCGCGTTGTGGGCCGGTGGGCCGCCGTCGCGCGCCTTCGGGTCGTGACTCCACGAGTGGTCAGATCCTTTGCAATCGTCGAATCCGGCGTTCGAACTCCGGTAGGGGAGTCACGTCCCGTTCCCCGCGGGACGCATGTGAGAGCCGTTATTCAAGAGGTTGACGTTACTGAAGTTGTTGCACTGACGTCAGGCTACTGAAGTGGCGCCGGATATCGCGGTTGCAACGCCGACGGATGTCGGCGACGCGACACGTCCGGCGTGATGATCGACACCTCGGACGCCGAGCAGCCGGGTCGCAACGCATCCGAGCGTGGTGTGCGGCACGATGAGGCCATGTACGGAGACGGTGGATCAAACGCGGCCGCGGGCGTACCGGACGCCGCGCCGTCTGGCGGCAACCCGGTGTCGGTTCCGCACCCGGGTGCCGTGGCAGGCGAGGTTCCTGCGACGGGTACGGAAGCGGTGGCCGGCACTGTGTGGATCGTCGGAGCGGGAGGTCAACTCGGCACGGCGCTGCTCGAGTCCCCGCGCAGATCTCCTCGTGTGCGTGCACTGACGTCGCGTGAGGTCGACATCACCGATGCTGCGTCGGTAGCCGACGCCTTCGTCGATCTCGCCGCGGGAGACGTCGTCGTCAATTGTGCGGCGTACACGAACGTCGACGCTGCTGAGTCGGAACCGCAGCGGGCCGCCGCGGTCAACGCTCGGGGGCCCGCGCATCTCGCGGCACAGACATCGCAGGCCGGGGCATGGCTGATCCACATCTCCACCGACTACGTCTTCGGGGGTGCCGCCGCCGGCACCCCGCGCGCCGACGCGCCGCGCCGCGAACCGCGGACGACGCCGTACGAAGCGGTCGAGGTCGACAGTGCTGATACGCCCGAGACCGTCTATGGCGCAACCAAACTCGAGGGCGAGCACGCTGCGCGGGCTGCCGACCCGTCTGTCACCGTCGTGCGCACGGCATGGGTGTACACCGGCAGTGCCGAGAGTCCAGACTTCGTCGGCACGATGCGCCGTCTCGAGGCGACGCGTGACGCGATCACCGTCGTCGACGATCAGACCGGGTCGCCGACCTATGCCCGCGACCTGGCAGACGGATTATGGGAACTGGCCGCTCGTTCCGGCGACGATGTGGTGCGCGGAACGGTGCTTCACGCCACCAATGCCGGCGAGGCCACCTGGTTCGACGTCGCGCAAGCTGTGTTCGCCGAGGTCGGAGCAGATCCCGAGCGTGTCTCGCCGGTCACGACCGACGAATTCCCCCGGCCGGCGCCGCGCCCGGCCTACTCGGTCCTCGACGCTGCCTCGTGGGCTCGTGCCGGACTGACCCCACTCCGCGAATGGCGTGCGGCTCTGCACGCGGCGATCACCGATGCCGTCGTCGGCGTCGGCTGAGGCCGTTCGTTACCCTGACCGGGTGACTTCAGCCCTCGGTGTCGTGACGGTGACCTATTGGTCCGGCGGCCACGTGGAGACCTTCTTGAAAAGTCTCGACCATGCGACCTCCTCGGTTCCCCGTGTCATCATCGCCGACAACGGCTCGGGCGACGGCGCGCCGGAAGCGGCTGCCCGCGACCACGACAACGTGACGTTGGTGCACACCGGCGGCAACATCGGGTACGGCGGGGGTATCAATCGGGCCGTCGCCGAGCTCGGGCCGGACGTCGAGTTCATCGTGATCGCCAATCCGGACGTCGAGTGGTCGCCCGGTGCCATCGACGAGCTCGTCGCGGCGGCGGCGCGGTGGCCGCGCGCAGGATCGCTCGGCCCTTTGATCTACGAGCCCGACGGTTCGATCTATCCGTCCGCGCGTCGCGTGCCGAGCCTCGTGTCGGGCACCGGGCACGCGCTGCTCGGCACGATCTGGAAGTCGAATCCGTGGACTGCCGCCTACCGCGCCGACGACGTCGAGCCGAGCGAGCGACCCGTCGGCTGGCTGTCGGGTTCGTGTCTGCTGGTGCGGCGCGAGGCATTCGAGGCGATCGGTGGATTCGACGAGCGGTACTTCATGTACATGGAGGACGTCGACCTCGGTGACCGCCTCGGCAGGGCGGGCTGGCTGAACCTCTACGTGCCCGGAGCCGAGGTCACCCACACGAAGGGACACAGCGCCGGTCGTGACCCCGGTGCCATGCTTCCCGCACACCACCGCAGTGCCTACCAGTTCCAGGCCGACCGCAATCCGGGGCCGCTTCGTGCGCCGATCCGTCTCGCTTTGCGCATAGGTCTCGCACTCCGCTCCCGCCTCGCCGTACGTGCGGCGGGGCGAGACATGATCGATGATGATTCGACCACCTCGAGAGGACACGACAAGTGACCGGATTCAGCGTCCCCAGCACGGCAACGGCGGCTCCGACGCCCAGTGCAGACGTCGACATGTCGAAGACGCAGGCGGTGATTCTCGTCGGTGGAAAGGGAACGCGCCTACGCCCGCTCACGCTGTCGGCGCCCAAGCCGATGCTCCCGGTGGCAGGCCTGCCGTTCCTGACGCATCTCCTGTCGCGTATCCGCGCGGCCGGAATCACCGACGTCGTGCTGAGCACTTCGTTCAAGGCGTCGGTGTTCTCCGAGTACTACGGTGACGGGTCGAAACTCGACCTACGCATGCGGTACGTCACCGAGGACGAGCCGCTCGGCACCGGTGGCGGCATCCGTAACGTGCTCGATCTCCTCACTGCCGAAGACGTCGTGGTGTTCAACGGCGACGTGCTCAGCGGTACCGACATCGGTCAGGTGGTCGCGACGCATCAGCGCAGCGACGCCGACGTCACGCTGCATCTCGTCCGTGTCGGTGACCCGCGCGCCTACGGATCGGTGCCGACCGACGACAACGGCAGGGTGACCGCATTCCTGGAGAAGACCCAGGACCCGCCGACCGATCAGATCAACGCGGGCACCTACGTGTTCCGCCGCGAGATCATCGAGCAGATCCCCGCGGGTCGCGAGGTGTCGGTGGAGCGCGAGGTATTTCCGAGCCTGCTCGCCGACGGCAAGCACGTCCAGGGCTATGTCGACCACACCTACTGGCGGGACATGGGGACGCCCGAGGACTTCGTGCGCGGCTCCGCCGACCTCGTGCGGGGCATCGCCCCCTCGCCGGCCCTCGGCGATCGACACGGTGAGTCGCTGGTCCACGAGGGTGCGGGCATCGCGCCGGGCGCCGTCCTCATCGGCGGGACAGTGGTCGGCCGCGGGTGCGAGGTCGGACCGCGTGCACGGCTCGACGGTGCCGTGCTGTTCGACGGGTCCGTGGTCGAAGCGGGTGCCGTGGTCGAGCGCAGCATCGTCGGCAAGGGCGCACGGATCGGTCCTCGGGCGTTGATCCGTGACACCGTCATCGGTGACGGCGCTGACGTTGGGGCGCGCTGCGAGTTGCTACGTGGAGCGCGGGTGTGGCCGGGCGTTGCGCTACCCGACGGGGGTGTGCGCTTCTCGACCGACGTGTGACGCCTCGGGGCGGCGCGAGCGCGTGGCGCCCGACGTGTCAGCGTGCCTTGGCGGCAGCGAGCACCCCGCCGCCGAGTGGCACCACCACCGGCAGGAGCTGATCGTCGTCGGCGATCCGCAGCGCCGCGGTCCGCGCGGCGCTGGTCACCGGGTCGGTGCGCATGGGATCTCCGACGGCGCCCGACGCGGTCGCGTTGTGCACGACGACCACACCACCGGGCCGTAGCATCCGGACCGCCTCGTCGACGAATGTCGGGAGGTCGATCAACGGGCCGTCGATGAAGACGAGATCGTACGAACCGTCGGACAGACGCGGCAGCACCTCGCGCGGCGTCCCGTTGATCAGTCGGGTTCTGCCGGGCGGGATGTCGGCGCCGGAGAAGGACGCTCGGGCCGCGCGATGGTGTTCGGGTTCCGGATCGATCGTCGTCAGCACTCCCTCGGCGGACATGCCGCTCAGCAGCCACAGGCCGCTGACGCCGGTTCCGGTGCCGATCTCGGCGACCGCACGGGCGTCACAGGTGCGGGCGAGCATCGCCAGCAGTGCACCCACCGCTGGGCTGACGGGTTCGGTACCGAGTTCTTCTGCGCGCGTTCGCGCGGCAGCCAACGCGTCGTCTTCGACGATCGCCGACTCGGCATAGTCGATCAGGGCGGCGGCATCGGCACCGGTGCGTGCATCGGTCATGCCATGACATTAGGCCGCCCACGCCCTCGCATGACAGTGGGACGCCGATTCGGGTGTCGAGGCTCGTGGCCATGCGGACCGAAAACCGACCCATCCGAATCGGCCAGGGCTCCGACGTACTCAGTGGAGAACGTGTTCAGCGGAGAACGTACTCAGCGAAGACTTACTCAGTGAAAGCTCAGGCGTCTCACACTGCGACCACACCGCCGTGGGAGAAGGTGAGACAACAGCACGGACACGGCGATCGGAATAGGCATCGTCCGGTGCGTGTTCAAGATAGTGAATTCGTGTCGAAACGCACTCGTGTCGCCGCAGGATATCCGGCGCGTGAGTGGTCGGGCGGGACACCGGTTCGACACTGATTCCACACTCGCATACAGCAGAAGGGAACCGGCCACCAGCGATGACTGATCCCCAGACGTCCACCACCGCAGAACTGAACACAGGAGTACAGAGCACGGCATCGATGGAGGGTGGGCACGTGGAGCGCGGATCGTCGGATACTGGAGCGCAGTCGGTCGAGACGATGGACGTGATCCCTGCCGGAACCGCGGGTTTCGATGCGACCGGTGACGAGTTCCTGATGCCGACGTGGGATGAGCTGGTCCGTGAGCACGCCGACCGCGTGTACCGACTGGCCTACCGACTGTCCGGCAACCAGCACGACGCCGAGGACCTGACGCAGGAAACCTTCATCAGGGTCTTTCGCTCACTGTCGAACTATCGTCCAGGCACCTTCGAGGGCTGGCTGCACCGCATCACCACCAACCTGTTCCTGGACATGGTTCGCCGTCGCAACAAGATCCGTATGGAGGCGCTGCCCGAGGAGTACGACCGCGTTCCCGGCGACACCCCCGACCCTGAGCAGATCTACGCCGACGCCAATCTCGACCCCGACCTTCAGGCGGCGCTCGACTCACTGACCCCGGACTTCCGTGCGGCTGTGGTGCTGTGCGACATCGAGGGATTGTCCTACGAGGAGATCGCCACCACCCTGGGGGTCAAGCTGGGAACGGTGCGTAGTCGCATTCACCGCGGGCGGCAGACCATCCGCGATCACCTCGCGGCCCGTGGCCACCAGAACCGACGCTCGGTCGCCGTCGGAAACTGATCATCTCACCCCCTCCGGGAACCCCGGGCACCGTCGTGCCGTCGGTGATTCGGATAGGCTGTGGTGCCGGCACGGGCAAGCAGCCGACCTTCGCCGAGCGGAGCCGACTCCGCTTCCACTCGCGGAGAGCAGACCTGTGAAGAGGGGTGAACCACACATGATGGACGGCCGACGGGATCCACGAGAACCCGCAACGGACGCCGACAGCAGCGCGAACGTCGAGGCACCAGGCCCCGACCGCCCACTGCACGTCGACGATGCGGCTCATCCCGGCGGTGTGGCCCATCCCGGCGGTGTGGCCCAGTCTCCGGATCTGCGTGGACGACGCCGGTCGCCGTGGAACCCGGCCACATGGTCGCCGGCCACGTCCTCGTTCGCACCCAACCCCGCTTTTCGACGCCCCCGTCCCCGCCGATTCGCTTCGACGGAGCACCTCGCGCCTGAGGCCGTCGCGGCCTTTGTCGACGGCGAACTCGGAATGACAGCGCACGTCAGGGCCACGCATCACCTCGCGCTGTGTCGCGAGTGCATGGATGCCGTCGACGCACAGCTCGATGCCCGTACGCTCCTGCGTGACTCCGGCACGGTGGCGATGCCTGCCGATCTGCTCGGTCAGTTGAGTCAGATCCCCACCCGCGAAATCGATATGACCGGCACGCACGACCGGCGCGAGGCCGGTCGTCGTCCGAGCCCGTTCCCCGGTGGCCGGTCGCACGGCCCCCTCGCGGCCCCTGGTGCGCTCAGCGCGTCAGCCATACCTCCTGCCCCGAGCCCCGTGAGGGCACCGCGCCCGGCACCGAACTCCGTGAATGGGTCGGGTGACCCGGTCGACGGTGAGGCTGTTCGCGGGCGCCGTAACCGCTGGCGCGGGCGCTGAGAACCGGAAACGAACGCGTGGGAGCAGACGACATCGACGACACCGCTACCGGCGGATCGGACGGCGATCAGCGCCGTCGGCAGCCGGACGATTCCGCCTTCAGCCGCGACAACGCCTCCACGACGGGTGGACTGGCACCACGAGACGATGCCGACGGCGAAACCCGGCGCAACCAGCCACGGCACGTCCCCGTGTCCCCGGCGACCGCGCAGGTGTTCGGTCGGCCCGACGGTGTCCGCGGCTCTTTCGCGAGTACCCCGTCGTCGACGAAGCCCTCGCCACAGATAGCGCCCCCTGACCCGGTGCTCGCCGAGGCGTTCGGCAGGCCGGAGGGGTCCGACGAGACACTTCAGCGCGATCCGCTCGCCGCGTACGGCGTCACGACCGATGAACCCGCGCCTGCCGATCCGTGGCGGGATCCGGAGAGCATCGCCTCCCTCGACGCACCCGCTCTCGTGGACGCGTCGGCGGTACCGCCGACGGTCGCCGGACCCAAACTGGGCGTCAAGGATGTGCTGTTCGGCAAGCGGGTGACGTGGTACGCCCTGGCCACGCTCGGTGTGCTCGCTCTTCTCATCGGCGTCCTGGGTGGGTTGGTCGGCAGGTGGACAGCGGAGGTCGCGTCACCGCTGAACAGCGATACCGTCAAACTCTCGACCGGCGACGCCGGAGACGGTGGCGGAGAACCGAAGTCGGCGGTCGCGCGGGTCGCCAAGGCCGTCGAGAAATCGGTGGTCTCGGTGGATGTGCGAACAGCGAGCGCCTACGGGACCGGGTCGGGGTTCGTGATCGACTCCGCCGGCTACATCCTCACCAACAATCACGTCATCTCGATGGCCGCCAATGATCGCAGCGCGAAACTCGAGGTCGTGTTCTCCGATCGAAACCGTGTGCCCGCTCGCATCGTCGGCCGCGACATCCGCACCGATCTCGCGGTGCTCAAGGTCGACAACGTCGCGAACCTGACGGTGGCGAAGATCGGGAACTCCGACGATCTGCAGATCGGTGAGGAGGTCGTGGCGTTCGGTTCACCGCTCGGGCTCGACCGCACTGTCACCAGCGGGATCGTCAGCGCGACGCACCGTGCAGTGCCGTTGCCCCCCGACGCCGAATCCGACACTGACGCGGTGATCGACGCCATCCAGACCGACGCGGCGATCAACCCCGGCAACTCCGGCGGCCCGCTCGTTGACGAGTCGGCGGCCGTGGTCGGGATCAACACGGCGATCGCATCGGGAGCCGGCGGCTCGATCGGTCTGGGCTTCGCCATTCCCATCAGCCAGGCCATCCCGATCGCGCAGTCACTCATCCGCGACGGCAAGGTCAACCATCCGCAGATCGGCGTCAGCGCCAGCTCGGTCCGCAACGACAGAGTGCTCGGTGCGGGAATCCGGAATGTCGTCGCCGACGGGCCTGCCGCGCAGGCGGGCGTCAAGGAAAGCGACGTCATCACCTCCTTCAACGGCCGCAACATCGAGAGTGCCGACGAATTGACGGTTGCGGTCCGGACGACGAAGATCGGTGAGCGGGTGCCGTTCACGTACTGGCGTGACGGACGAACGTTCAACGGGTCGATCACCACGGCCAGCGACTAGCGGCACCGGGTAGGGGTCCGAACGCAGGGCCCGAACACCGGGTCGCCGGACTCCGATCGTCGGATCCGTTCACGAAGTAGGGAAGTGCGATGTTCAGCAGCGTCGGTTGGGGTGAGGTCCTCATCCTGCTCGTCGCGGCGTTGGTCATCCTCGGTCCCGAGCGTCTGCCCGGCGCCGTGTCGTGGACGATGCAGTCGCTTCGTAAAGCACGCGAGTACGCGACGGGCGCGACCGATCAGTTGAAGAACGACTTCGGTCCGGAGTTCGACGAGCTGCGCAAGCCGCTGTCGCAGCTCAACGAGCTCCGCGGCATGACACCGCAATCGATCGTCACCAAGCACCTCTTCGACGGTGACTCGTCCATCTTCACCAGCGGGCCGTCGTCGAACACCGTCGAGCGCGATGGGCAGACGCCGCCGATCAAGCCCGTCTCGGCGCCGATGCCCGTGCCCACGGACGATCCCGTCTCGGGAACGACGACGCAGTCCACCGGGCGCAAGCACGACGTGAGCGACTGGGACGCGACCTGACGGTCACACGGGGTGCCCGGTGGGCGTCGGCTCCCTCAGCCGTGCCGGGTGGTGTCGATGCCCAGGCTCATGCCCGCCAGGCCGCGACGACGCACCGCGAGCTTGTCGGCGATCGCGCGCAGTGCCCGACCCGACGCCGACTCGGGTGACGAAAGCACAACGGGCTCACCGGAATCGCCGCCCTCACGCAGGGCGGTCTCCAACGGCACCTGACCGAGCAACTCGACAGGTGAGCCGACAGCGCGGGTGAGCCGCTCGGCTACCTTCTCGCCGCCCCCGGAACCGAACGGCTCCATGCGTGTGCCGTCGGGCAACTCGAGCCAGGACATGTTCTCCACGACACCGAGGATCTTCTGCCTGGTCTGGAGAGCAATCGCTCCTGCTCGTTCGGCGACCTCGGCGGCCGCCTGCTGCGGTGTGGTGACCACGAGGATCTCGGCTCCCGGGATCAGCTGTGCGATCGAGATGGCGACGTCGCCGGTACCCGGCGGCAGGTCGAGGAGCAGCACGTCGAGGTCGCCCCAATAGACGTCGGCGAGGAACTGCTGCAGCGCCCGGTGCAGCATCGGGCCGCGCCAGGTGACCGGGGTGTTCCCGTCTGTGAACTGGCCTATCGAGATGAACCGCACGTCGTGGCTGATCGGCGGCATGATCATCTTCTCGACCTGCGTCGGTTTGGCGTCGCTGCCCAGCATGCGCGGGACGGAATGACCGTAGATATCAGCGTCGAGCACCCCCACCGACAGTCCGCGCTGCGCGAGGGCGGTCGCCAGGTTCACGGTCACCGATGACTTGCCCACGCCGCCCTTGCCGGACGCGACGGCGTACACCCTCGTCAGCGAGCCGGGCTGCGCGAACGGGATCACGGGCTCCGCCTTGTCCCCGCGAAGCTTCTTGCGGAGTTCCGTGCGTTGCTCGTCGTCCATCACATCGAGGTCGACACGGATCGTGCCGACCCCGGGGACATCGGCCACGGCCTTTTCGACGCGGCCGGAGATCTCGCTGCGCATCGGGCACCCGGACGTCGTGAGGTACACGGTGACGTCGACACTCGCATCGTCGTTGACCTGCACCGACTTGAGCATCCCCAGCTCGGTGATCGGTTTGCCGATCTCGGGATCGTTGACCCTGCTCAGTGCAGATCGGATCGCGGACTCGGTTGGTTGGACTCCGGTAGTCATCTCCGCCAGCTTAGCGCCGCGATCAGTGCAGATAGAGAACGGGTGCGGACCGCATCGTCACCAGCGCAGCGTAGGCAGCTACCGCGGCGCCACCCTGAGTGCTGGAGTGCTCGTGGTGGCCGGTCCCGGCTTCTTGGGTGCCACCTGCGGCTTGGGCGCGGGCTGTCCGGGAATCGTGATGCCCGGAGGCAGGCAGAGCGCACCGAAACACTGTTGGGTCGGCGTCGTCGAACTCGGCGGTGACGACGAATCCGACGGCGAGCCCGGTGCCGAGGGCGCGGGGCTCGACGGCTGACCCGGCTTCGACGGCTTCGACGGCTTGGAGCTCGACGGCGACGACGGTCGTTTGGGCTCGGGGATCGGGTTGGTCGGCATCACCCCGGTCGCGTACGCGGCCGCCCAGGCGAGGACGTTGTTCACGTAATCCATCGAGTGGTTGTAGCGGTAGACAGCTGCGACCTTGTTCTTGTCGGTCATGATGTCGGTGAAACCCGAGCACAGGTACCGGCCGGCCGAGTAGGTGGCGTCGAAGATGTTGTTCGGGTCGGCTTTGCCGTCGCCGTTCGCGTCGGCGCCCCACGCCGCCCAGGTACTCGGAATGAACTGCATGGGGCCCATCGCTCGCGCGAAGCCGCCCTGGTGTCGGATCACCTCGTTGCCCGCGAGGGAACCGTCGAGAACGGGCCCCTCGATGGGATTGATGGTGTTGCCGTACTGGTCGACCGAACCGTTGCTCGCGTGATTGGACTCGATCCGCCCGATACCGGCGAGCAGGAACCACGGCAGCTTGCATTGGGCTTCTTCCGACCCGATGCGGTTGGCGGCCAACTTGTAGGCCTGCAGCACGACGCCGGGGATGCCCAGTGGGCCCGAGGGTAGATCAGCTGCGAGTCGGTACTGGGGTGCGGCGGTAGCCGCTGCCTCGGCAGCGGCCGCCGAGACGGTGGGCGGTGGTGCGAATCCCAGCAAGGCCACAGGCTCAGCCGGCGCGACGGCGGCCAGTACTGTCGGCTGCTTCTCGGGTTCTACCCGCGCCGCGGTCGGCACACCTCCCTGGGCGCTGGATGTGGCTGCCCCGAGGACCATGGCTCCCACGAGGGCTCCGCCGGCACCGACAGCGAGTGCCCGAGCGGGCAGTCGGGTGCGCTTGGGGCCACGACGACGTCGAAACGGGCGCGGTGCCTTCAACTCCAGACCTCCACGCGACCACCGATGTCCATCCGTCGATCCTGACCCGTCACCGACACTCCATTGCCTCCACAGTCCGCCTGCGCCCAGCCGCCGTGTCGTGCACGAGCAGGAAGGGCCCACCCCGGAAAGAAACGCCGGGTGCTGTCGCCGAGTCGGTGTCGGTCGACTTCGTTCGACAGACACCGGTCCGACGGCGCTCCGGCTGTGACCCACCATACATATGGGTCACGCGTCCGATTGCGGAACCTCCACAAAAGTTCACCATGTGAAAGTCATCGCGTGATCTGCCCGCGAAGTTACGCCCGCCCGACCTTGGCGGGTCGCGGTCACCGATCCGGGTGGCGCCGCGCTTTCGTCGACGCCTGTGAGGCTTCGCGGTGGTCGAGGGGGCCTTCGATGCCGTCGAGCCGCGCCGCGAGTCGGTCGGTGAGGTCGTCGAGCAGGTCGTCGAGTTCTTTACGCAGGTAGTCGCGTGTGACGGTGTCTCCGACCGCGAGGCGTACCGCTGCGAGTTCGCGGGCCAGGAACTCCGTGTCGGCCTTGGTCTGCGCGGCGCGGGCACGATCCTCCTCGAGCGCGACCCGGTCACGGTTCTCCTGGCGATTCTGTGCGAGCAGGATCAGCGGTGCTGCGTACGCCGCCTGCGTGGAGAAGGCCAGGTTGAGCAGGATGAACGGATAGGGGTCGAACCGCAGGGCCACCCAACTCAGGTTGATGATGATCCACACGACGACGATCACGGTCTGGATCGCCAGATAGCGACCCGTGCCGAGAAAGCGCGCGATCCGCTCTGCGTACATGCCGATCAAGTCGCTGTCGACGTGGATCGACGGTCGCCGATTGACTCGCGGCGTATCGAGGCGGCGGGTGCTCTGCTCGCTCGTCATTGACTCGCTCCTGGTGGTGTGCCGTTGCCGCTCGCGGCGCCTGTGGTGCTCGACTCGAGGGAGTCGTCGTCCTCCTCCGGTTCCTTCTCGCGCCAATCACGCGGAAGCATCTCGTCGAGGAGGTCGTCGACGCTCACCGCGCCGAGGAGGTGGTTCTCGTCGTCGACCACCGGACCGCAGACCAGGTTGTACGTCGCGAAGTACCGCGTGACGGTCTCGAGTGAGTCGTCGGGGTGCAACGACTGGAGGTCCATGTCGAGAATGCCGCCGACGATGTTCGCGGGCGGCTCGCGCAACAGGGCCTGCAGGTGCACGCACCCCAGATATCGGCCGGTCGGTGTGGCAGTCGGTGGTCGCACGACGAAGATCATGCTCGCGGCCGCCGGGGTGACGTCGGGATCGCGTACGCGGGCGAGGGCCTCGGCGATCGTGGTCGAGGCCGTCACGATCAGTGGTTCCGATGTCATGAGTCCGCCCGCGGTGTCGGGGGAGTGTGTCAGCAGTCGCCTGACCGGTTCGGACTCCTGCGGATCCATGCGTTCGAGCAGCGACTCCGCCTCGGTGTCCGACAGTTCGCCGAGGAGATCTGCGGCGTCGTCGGGGTCCATGGCCTCGAGCACGTCGGCTGCCCGGTCGACGTCGAGGTGTGCGAGCACGTCGGTCTGGTCGTCGGGTGGCAACTCCTGCAGGACGTCGGCGAGGCGCTCGTCGTCGAGCGCCTCCGCGATCTCGTCCCGACGCTTGGGGGGCAACTCGCGCAGCGCGTTCGCGACGTCGGCCGCGCGCATGCCCTCGAACTGCGAGAGCGCCTGCGCCACGCCCTGTCCGGGGAGTTCGAGCGCGCTCTGCGTCAGTCCCTGTACCCGATTCCACTCCACCACAACGGTTTCGCCACGTCGAAGCCCCCGCCGCGCGGGACGTGCCGCGACCCGCGAGACCACCCAGTCGCGCGTACGTGTGCGTTCTATCCCCAGGT
>NZ_BAFB01000084.1 GCF_000248075.1 Gordonia otitidis NBRC 100426
CGATCATCCGATCCCGTGTACCGAGCTCGACCTCGCGCGCTGTCGTCGAGTCGCGTTCGAACGACATCGTTGATCACACCTTCTGTCTTGACGTCACATCCACCATCGACACACACCCAGCACTCGACACCATCCCCTCCGTCGGAGCGGCCTCGCCGAGCCATGACTATGTTGGTCTTCATAATCTTCGTGTTCTATGCAAGGATACATAGTCATGGAGTCATCCACCGCACATTCCGCCGCAACAGCCGACACCTCTGAGTCGCCGCGTGATCCCACGACGATGTCGGGATTGGAACTTCTGCGCGCCTGGGCCGACAATCCCGACGACGGACGCCCGAGCATCGGACGGCTCCTCGGAATGCGCCCGGTCCGGGTCGACGAGGGTTCGGTCAGCTTCTCGGTGGCTCCGCAACCCGATTTCGCCAACCCGCTCGGAACCGTCCACGGCGGCATCTGCGCGACGCTTCTCGACTCCGTGATGGGGTGCGCCGTCCACACCACCCTGCCCGCAGGAGTCGGCTACACGACGCTGGAGTTGAAGGTCAACTACATCCGTGCCGTACAGACGAACGACGCCGAACTGACAGGTGTCGGAGAGATCATCCACCTCGGCGGCAGGACCGCCACTGCCGAGGGCAAGGTGTTCTCTGCCGACGGCAGGCTGGTCGCGCACGGCAGCACCACCTGCATCGTTTTTCGCTGAACGACACACCGTTTCGACGCTCCGGGCGTCGCCACCGTCAGTTGGCGACGAGATAGGTCTCACGGAGTGCGTCGAGAGCGGCGGCGTCCAATCCGAGCCCAGTGACGAAGTACCCCTCGATGTCCGAGTATTTCTCCCGGACTTCGTCGAGCGCAGTGTCGAGATAGCCGGCGTCGACACCGAGGACCGGCAGCAACACGTCGGGATCGCCCCCCGCGGCGGCGAACTCGTCGAAGATCGGCTTGAGCGCCGGCACGAGTCGTTCGTTGGTCAGCAGATAGTCGTGATAGACGTCATCTTCATCGACGCCGAGCAACGTCAGCAACGACGCCGCCGCCCAGCCGGTGCGATCCTTACCAGTGGTGCAGTGGAAGAGCGCGGGCCCCTGGTGCTCTCCCAGGAGTCCCCGGTAATAGGCGCCATACGCCTCCTTGGCGCTCGGTAGCGACACCATCCCGCGATAGGTGGACGCGATAGCGTCCCTGGCCTTGCCGCCCGAGAGTTCCTGCGAGGCCATCCGCACGGTCTCCGGGTCGGAGAAGAATTGCGCGAGATTGGCCGGGATCGCGGTCTCCGCGTCGGCGAGCACGTCGAGATGGACGTCGGCAACCTCCGGCAGCGCCGGGTCGGGAAGCGCCGTCCGTTCCGCCTCCGAGCGGAGATCGTAGATCGTGCGCACGCCGAGTTTTTCGAACGACGGCAGATCCGCCGTCGCCATCGAACGGAAATCCGTCGACCGGAAGAGGCGGCCGGACACGACCAGTTTGCCGTCATATCCGCGGTAACCGCCGAGATCGCGCAGGTTGGGGAGGCTGACTACAGGACTCGGTGCACCGGGCTCAGTGGGCATGGGGCCAGTGTTCCAGAACTCTTGCCGCCCTCGCCGCGCAACGTCACCCAGACGCTCCTCCTCCCCGACAGGCCGCCCACCTGGTGGCCACTCAGTGGTGACCGGGCGCCTCGGGAGGATTCGTGTTCGCGGGAGCGAGATAGGGAAAGGTCCGGCTCGCGAGTTTCGTCGGGACATCGACGTGATCGCTGATCCGAGGCCCCTTCGCCGCATTCACCAGGTAGGTGTACAGGGTGTCCATGCAGTCGTCATTCAGCGAGCGGCCACCCATGGTCTCATGCGGCCGACCCTCGCGGGCGGCGCGCTCGATCTCGAGAAATGTGTTGTCACCGAACGGTTTCCACGGATCTACGATCATGTGGTCGGCGAGCATCATCGCCGCCAGCGGGTGATTCCCCTGTGCGTCGAGCGGCCAGTCGACGCTGCCGTCGAGGCCATCCCAGTAGGAGAGGTTGGCGTTGAGGCGCGCATGGTAGGCACCGAGGTAGTCGGGACCGAGGTCGAATGCATCCTCGGCGTTGAACAGGTCGCGGATCTCCAGGTCTCGGTTGACCGCGTCGTAATTCTTCATCCCGAGGATCGCATTCTCGAACTCGGGCCGCCCGAAGTGTTCCCAACGGACTGGGATCTTGCCGTCGATGACGCTCTCCCCCACCACGGCCACCGACCCCTGTCCACCCAGCAGTGACTCCAGGTCGACCTCGACGACGATACTCATCACGTTCTTGCCGTCGCCGAGGATCGTTCCGGGATCGGTGAACGCGAGCGTTCCCGTCGAAGTCGTCTTGACCAGTGCCGCGGCGTCGCTGAAGAAGGGATCCCACCGGGGGCCGCCAAAAGCGCGCAACCCGTCGACCGCACCACCGGCCTCGTCGTCGACGTCGAATGTGACGGTCCGGACCGATCGGCCGCCGACCGATGCCGTACAGCTTCCGGTCTGTGCGCCACCCGCCTCGTCGACTTCGGTGAAGGTGCAGTCGATCGTGATCTCGGCGTCGACGTCCGCCACCGCGAACAGTGCCGGTTCGCCGGTGGCGACCGTGATCGGTCGGATGCGGAAGCGGTAGATCAGCGCGTCCGAGAATCGGCCGTCGGGCGGTGTCCACGGCACGAGATTGAGAACGAGACCGAGTCGGCCCAGCGACTGCGGGACCGTGAACGCATACATGTCGGTGATGTCGGCTTCGGGTAGTTGATGGGCGCGTGGCCCCGAATTGTGGTGTGACATACGGGTTCCCCTCACCGGGCCGTTGATCGGCCTTCCGGGGCAACGGTACCCAGGGTTGTCGGCCCGAGTCGTCCGAACGGAATCGGTCCGAGGGATCGGCACCCCGGGAAACACCCTCCACCTCAAGATAGGTGAGGCTAAGCAAAGGGCTATCATCCGCTCATGAGAATCCTGCGCCGCCTCACCGCGATCGTCGCTTTCGCCGTCGCCGCCACCGTCGTCGCACATCCGACACCGAACGCGCACGCCGCACCCGGCGCCGAGCGCGGCACACTGCTCATCGTTCCCGGTCAGTCGTTCGGCGCGCTGCCCTACACCCCGATGGCCGACGCCCTGCGCGCGGACGGCTACCGCGTGCGCGTACTCGATCTCCAGGGAACCCGGCTGCGCTCGGACGCCCGCGCGATCGGACGTGCCGTCGACGCCGAGAAGAAGACGCGTCCGACGACGCCCGTCTCGCTCGTCGGACACAGCGTCGGCGGTGTGACCACGCGCTACTACGTGAAGAAGCTCGGCGGAACGTCGAAGGTGACCAACGTGATCGCCATCGGGACACCCGAGTACGGATCCCCCGGCGCCTGCAACCAACCCGGCACCGACGGTCAACTGTGCCCCGGCAGCGCTTTTCTGCGCGACCTCAACGCAGGCGACGACACCCCCGGCCCGACGAAGTACTACCGCATCCGCAGCGCCTACGAGTGGGTGACCGGCGACCTCGACGGCGGACAGTGCCGGGTCACACCGTTGCGCGCGTTCGTCGCGCCGACCGGTTACACCGAGCACACCGCCGAGGCGGTCAACCCCGACGTCTTCCGCGCGGTCTCGCGAGCCGCCGCCGGGCATTGCGACGGCGAGTTCGTCGACCAGCCCGACGGGCAGCTCACCGCGAAGAACTCACTACGCCCGCAACGCTGATCCGCTTCAGCGGGGGCAATTGACGGTGTAGTCCCACACCGTGCCGCTCTCCGGGCCGGTGACCTTGACCGTCACGTAGTTGGCGATGCCGGGAGGAACGTCGACCACGACACTGCCCTTACCCTTGTTGATCCGGTCCCCGACGTAACCGGTGCTACGAATCAGCCGACCCTGGTAGTACACGTCGATCTTGTCGGGCTGGATACGGGTGTCGTACGCGAGCGTGAACGACGTCGGTCCGGTGCGTCCGAGGATGTGCTTGGTCTCGGTCACGCCCTGGCCGCCGGACTTCGTCGATTGATTGCACTGCTGGATCTTCGGCGAACCGCCCCCGAGGCTACCGAGACCGAGTTGTTCGAGGACCTCCGGCGGAACCACCTTCAGCAGGTCGTCGGCAGAGCCCGAGTCGACGCTGCTCCCCGTCGAGGGGTCAGCGGCGGATACGCCGGGCACGCTCAGCGCGCCTGCGGCGGTGGCCAGTCCAATGATCACAGCGAGACGTCGAAATCCGTTGGCGGACATGAAACCCCTTCGGTGGAGAGTTGATGTCCACCCACGGTAAAGACCCGCAGCGTCGAGCCGTGTCACCCGAAGGTACGAAAGTGCGCCAAAGTGATTCGATCGGACTACATGGCGAATTGCCGTGTGGGGCCGGTGATCCTGCGAAGTCGTCAGGCCTGCGCGCGCTCGGCGCTTACCTGTCTGATGGCCTGGGCGAGCACCTCGGGCGGTTGAGCACCCGATACCCCGTACTTGCCGTCGATGACGAAGAACGGCACACCGGTGATGCCGTAGGCGGCAGCCTGCGCGAGATCGGCGTCCACCGCGTCGGCGTAGGTACCCGCACGCAACGCGTCTTCGACGGCGTCGCGGTCGAGACCGATCTCTGCCGCGAGGTCGGCGAGTTCGGTGACGCCACCGACGTACTTGCCTTCGGTGAAGTGCGCGGCGAAGAGTCGCTCGGCCATATCAGACTGCCGGCCAACGCTTTTCGCATAGTGCAGTAGCTCGTGCGCCTTGCGCGTATTGGCGTGGCGAGCGATATCGAAGTCGTAGTGCAAGCCGGCGTCGGCGGCCACCCCGGTGACGTGAGCGAACATCTGTCGCACCTGGTCGGCCGGCATCCCCTTGCTCTGCACGAGGAAGTCGATCTCGGGGGCGTTGGTGTCGGCAGGCGTGTCAGGCGCGAGGAGATAGCTGTGGAAATCCACGGTGACAGCTTCGGAGCCGGGGCGGGCGTCGCGGGGGTCGTCGTCGACGAGCGCGAGTGCGGCGTCGAGGTTGCGTTTGCCGATGTAGCACCATGGGCACGCGATGTCGGACCAGACGTCGATGGAAAGAGGACTCATGTCAGGTGCAACGTGCGGGCGTCGCCTCGGCATTCCGCCGCGCGATGCTCATGGGGTGGGAACGACCGCCAGATGAGCCCCGATGACGACGAGCCCTATCTGGATCAGACCGGCACACAGCGGAATCCAGAACATGGGCCACCGACGGACGGCCATGACCACCAGCGCGACGGTGGAACACAGGAACAGCACGACCGCCCCACCGTCGGTGACGAGGTAGGCGCGGGTGACACCGGAGGTGTCGCAGGGCGAACCGGAAGAGCAGACATCGGTCGCCATCGCGAAGAAGAGGCTGAACCAGACAGAAACGAATGCAACGAACAGATAAATGCACCCCAACACTGCAGTGAGCACGATGTCGACGGTGGACCGTTCACGCGGGCGGACCGGCTGCCAGATGTCGGGATCGGGATATGGATAGAACGATGGGCCGCGCTGCGGCTGCGGTGGCACGTACATGAACGCGACGATAGCCGTGGCGCGGGGCGTCGAGGACCGCGAAACTACTCACATTGCGGCGTTGAAACCCGCACGGTCGACGGCAGGAGACGCACAGTCGACGGCAGGAGACGCACGATCGACGCAGAAGGCCGAAGGCCGGCCATCCTTGCGGATGACCGGCCTTCGGGTGCTTCGAGAAACTGCTCGACAAGCGGGAGGGATCAGAATCCCATTCCACCCATCTCGTCGGCGCCGGGCATGGCCGGGGCCGGGTTCTTCTCGGGCTTGTCGGCGACGACGGCCTCGGTGGTGAGGAACAGGGCCGCGATCGACGCTGCGTTCTGCAGGGCCGAGCGGGTGACCTTCACCGGGTCGTTGATGCCTGCGGCGAGCAGATCCTCGTAGGTGCCGGTGGCGGCGTTGAGGCCGGTGCCCAGCGGCGAGTTGAGGATCTTGTCGGCGACAACACCGGGCTCGAGGCCCGCGTTGACGGCGATCTGCTTGGCCGGAGCCGACAGCGCGACGCGCACGATGTTGGTACCGGTCGCCTCGTCGCCCTCGAGGGTCAGCGAGTCGATGGCAGGCTCGGACTGCAGGAGTGCAACGCCACCACCGGCGACGATGCCCTCTTCGACGGCAGCCTTCGCGTTGCGGACGGCGTCCTCGATGCGGTGCTTGCGCTCCTTGAGCTCGACCTCGGTGGCCGCGCCCGCCTTGATGACTGCAACGCCGCCGGCCAGCTTGGCCAGACGCTCCTGCAGCTTCTCACGGTCGTAGTCGGAGTCGCTGTTCTCGATCTCGGTACGGATCTGCGACACGCGTCCGGCGATGGCGTCTGCGTCGCCCGCACCGTCGACGATGGTGGTCTCGTCCTTGGTGACGACGACCTTGCGAGCCTGGCCGAGCTGCTCGAGACCGGCGCCCTCCAGCGAGAGGCCGACCTCTTCGCTGATGACCTCGCCACCGGTGAGGATGGCGATGTCGGCGAGCATGGCCTTGCGGCGGTCACCGAAGCCGGGAGCCTTGACGGCAACCGACTTGAAGGTGCCACGGATCTTGTTGACCACCAGGGTCGAGAGGGCTTCGCCCTCGACGTCCTCGGCGATGATCAGCAGCGGCTTGCCCGACTGGATGACCTTCTCCAGCAGCGGCAGCAGGTCCTTGACGGTCGAGACCTTGCCCGAGACGAGCAGGATGTACGGGTCGTCGAGGACGGCTTCCTGGCGCTCCGGGTCGGTCACGAAGTAACCCGAGATGTAGCCCTTGTCGAAGCGCATGCCCTCGGTGAGCTCGAGCTGGAGTCCGAAGGTGTTGGACTCCTCGACGGTGATGACGCCTTCCTTGCCAACCTTGTCCATCGCCTCGGCGATGAGCTCGCCGATCGAGGGGTCGCCTGCCGAGATACCAGCGGTCGCAGCGATCTGCTCCTTGGTCTCGACCTCCTTGGCGCTCTTCAGCAGCGACTCGGTGACTGCGTCGACAGCCTGCTCGATGCCGCGCTTGAGGCCCATCGGGTTTGCGCCTGCAGCGACGTTGCGCAGGCCCTCACGCACGAGTGCCTGAGCCAGAACGGTTGCGGTGGTGGTGCCGTCGCCCGCGACGTCGTCGGTCTTCTTGGCGACCTCCTTGACGAGCTCGGCACCGATCTTCTCGTAGGGGTCCTCGAGCTCGATCTCCTTGGCGATGGACACACCATCGTTGGTGATCGTGGGGGCGCCCCACTTCTTTTCCAGAACGACGTTGCGGCCCTTGGGGCCCAACGTCACCTTGACTGCGTCGGCGAGGGTGTTGAGACCCCGCTCGAGGCCGCGACGGGCCTCTTCATCGAACGCGATTTGCTTGGCCATGGGTAAGTGATCCTCCGATAGGGGGTGACACTAGGTTTCTATGGCCGGACTCGGTGCCCGCGACGGACGACCGGTGTGTCATTCGGTACCGATCTCACCGTCCCGACCTAGCACTCACGATCCGTGAGTGCCAAGGTCCGTTTTAGCACTCGACCCGGGTGAGTGCAAGGTCGAGGGCGAGTCAATGCGCCGTAACCAGCAACGGCACCAACAGTTCGTCCGCGGTCCATCCGCCGTGGTGGCCGACCATGCGTGACTCCCCCGGCTCGGCGCCCGGACGAGTGAGGATCGTGCGGTCGCGTGCAACCACAACGAGGTCGCCGATGCGTGCCGCGGCCGCGCTACGCGTGCGCGGTCCGTACCAGCATTCGGCGAGCACCTGCTCTCGCGGCGCGACCAGCGCGTCGTCGCCGAGCAACTCCCGCCAGGTGTCCGCGACGTCGTTGACGGCGCCGTCGGCCGCGTAGACGTGTCGTACCCGCGCCTCACCCGCGATGCGGGCCACGCCGGCCTCCAGCGACGGCTCCGCATCGAGGTCGACGACATTTCCGGCCTCGAGCATGCCGTGATCGCCGGTCACGACGAGCGCGACGTCGGAGGGAAGGTCGGTGAGAATGTCGGCGACGAAGGCGTCGACGCTGCGCAGCGCAGCGCACCAGGGGTCCGAACCCGGCCCGTACATGTGGCCGGCGGTGTCGAGATCAGAGAGGTATGCGTAGACGAAGCGCGGCCATTGCGAGCGTGGCAGCGACCGGGTCAGCGCGGTGGTGATACCCGCACGGATCTCGGCAGGGGTCTTGGCGGGCAGGTGTCTGCCGGCGTTCCCGGACGAGACGGTGGTGAAACCGGTGTCCTTGAATTCGCCCGGCATGACCTCGAACACCCGCACCCCGGATCGTTCGAGCATCGAGAGCACACCCTCACCACCGGGGCCCACCGCGCTCGGCGGATAGACGTCGTAGGCCGACGGGCCGTCGGCGCTGTCCAAGGTCCAGCGCAGGATGTTGAGTGTGCGCGCGGGACCGTGCCGCCGCGCCGCGGCGTCGGGAACGAAGCTGTAGCCGATGATCCCGTGCTCGCCCGCGGGTTCGCCGCGCATCAGACTGGTGATCGACGTTGCCGTCGTCGTCGGGAAGCCTGCGCGCAGTACCGGTCCGCGCAGTGCGGCCAGCGTGGGCGCGAGGTGCGCGTGCGCGTCGAGTTGCCGATCGCCGAGGCCGTCGACGAGCAGCAGCACGGTCGAAGCGGCGTCGAGTTCGGGGAGAGTGCCCGACACCCTGCCCACGTCGACGCCCAGCGCGCGCCCGATCCACGGCAGGAGGTCGGCGAGTGTGTCGGGATGCTCACGCCATCGGCTCGGCGGCAGTTCTGTTATCACGACCGCAGCAGCCGCACCAGCACACCCGCGGCGTGCGCCCGGGCCGCAGCCTGCGCCCCCTCGGCGTCACCCGCCTCGAGGGCCGCGACGAGCCGCCGATGTTCGGTCACCGACAGACGCCTGTTCACATCGTGGCCCCACATGTCGGAGCGGTACAGGTGCGACTGTGTGTCGAGTTTCAGCAATGCGTCGCACAGTGGTTTGTTGCCCGACAGCGATCGCACCGCGGTGTGGAATTCCAGGTCGAGTTGGGCGTCGCGCTTGTGGTCGGCGGGGCCCGTGAGTAGATCCTCCTGCGCACGGATGCGCTTCCAGAGGTCGTCGATGTCGGCGTACGTGAGGCGTTCGACGGCCTGGCGGGCAGCCAGACCGTCGAGCACCTCACGGACCTCGAAGACGTGTCGGAGGCTGTCCTCGTCGAGCACCGCCACCTTCGCGCCGACGCGCGGCGTGTACTCGGCGAGTCCTTCGACGACGAGTTGCTGCACAGCCTCGCGGACCGGGCTCCGCGACACCTCGAGTCGCGCGGCGAGACCCGGCACGCTCAATGGGGTACCCGGCGCCATCTGGCCTGCGAAGATCTCGTCGCGCAGCCGGCGCACGACCGACTGTGTAAGCAATGCACCCTCGCCACCTGCAACCGTCACGGTCATCGAGCGTAATGCCCTACCGGCCCGAATGCGCCGAGGTCAGTCGCTGAGCCTCGCGCTGCGCATCCTTGGGTGCGATGCCCTGCTTCATGCCTGCGAGCTTGGCGTTGATGTTGTCGGCGATGGTGATCGGTGGGTAGCCGGGCTGGTCGGTCCGCGAGCAACCGGGAAGCGTCTCGATGACAGCGTCGTGATTGCCGTCGAAGAAGAAGGCCGCCGAGCGACGTCTGATGATGCGTCCGTCGACGACCGGCGGGTCGACGCGATGGATGGTCGAGCGCCACCGGTCGTTGGTCCACCGTGCCATCGCGTCGCCGAGATTCACGATCAGCGCACCATCGGCGGGTTGCACGTCGTGCCACACACCCTCATGGTCGAGCACCTGAAGCCCCGGGACCTGGTCGGCCCACAGCACGGTCACGATACCGAAGTCGGTGTGCGGCCCCATCCCGGTGAGTTCCCCGGCGAGCTCGATCTCACCTTCGGGCAGGGTGTAATTGTTCATCTTGAGTGCATCGATGGAGTGATCGGTCATCGTGTCGAAGTAGTTGGCAGCGAGACCGAGCCCTTCTGCGAAGGCGCGCAACAACACTCGCGACACCCCTCGCGCTGCGGCGAACCACTCCTCGACGGCTGGCCGGAAGGTCGCCACCGTATCGTCGGGCCACGTGTTGTCGGGATAGCTCGGTTCGGGAAGGCCGTCGGCCGCATACCACGAGCGCTCGGACCCGACGGTGAACGCCTCGTAGAAGTCGTTCATCTGATTGGCAGCTGCCACACCGAGACTCATGCTCAACGATTCGCTCTTGGGCGGACTGTAGCCCCGGTTCTCGCCGGGACGGGTGTAGTTCTTCTTGACCTCGAGCGGCAACTCGTAGAAGGCGTCGAGTGCGCCGGTGAGCCCGTCGATCACGCGCTGATCGATACCGTGTCCGACGATCTGCATGAAGCCGACGTTCGTCGCGGCCTCGTCGAGTTGTCGGGCGACCTCGGCACGTTCGTCGGACGTACCCTCCGGATTCACGTACGCGGAGATGTCGATGATGGGAACGCTGAACATGTTTCGACTCTTCTCTGGTGTGGGGCAGTAGGTCAGCGACGACGCGCGACTACCGAGTTGAGGACGCTGAACACCGCGAAGACGGCGATGCCGAACAACGAGGCGAGGACGATCGCGCCGATGAGATCGTCGGACTGCAGTCGTGCGCGATACACATCGAGCAGGGTTCCGATGCCCGGCTCGCCCTTGGCGAAGAACATGTCGCCGATGATCGCACCGACCACGACGAGCCCCGATGCCGTGCGGAACCCGGTCATCATTGCCGGAAGTGCCGCGGGGAACTCCAGTTTGGTCAGTCGCTGTATGCGGGATGCTTTCGACAGGGTGAACAATTCGTGCATGCCGCGGTCGACGGAGGTGAGTCCGAAGTGTGTGTTGGCGATGATCGGGAAGATCGCGATGATGACGCACACGATGGTCCGCGCGACCATGCCGTAGCCGAACCACAGGCCGATCAGCGGGACGATCGCGAGTACCGGAATGACTTGCAGCACAACAGCCCAGGGATAGATGGCTCGTTCCATCAACGAGCCACGACTCATCAACACGCCCACCGCGACGCCGATCAGCGCGGCGAACACGAATCCGACGAGGCTCACCTTCGCGGTCACCCACAGTGCATCGAGCATCGGGTTGACGTGGGCTTTGTCGAGCAGCGAATTGGTGAGCACCTCATGCGGCGGAGGCAGCAGAAACCTTCGCTGCGGACTCAGGATCACCATGCTGACCAGATACCAGAGGCCGATCGCCACGGCCAGTGACACCGCGGGCGGCACGACCATGCGCAGCACACGCCGCAGTCGGGATCTCGCCGACGACCGGTTCGTGCCCGGCGTCGACCCTCCTCCGGTCGGCGGGACCGTCGACGGGCGGGCGGCCGACGTCCCGGCCGCGGAAGCGCCGACAGCCTTCGACGTCGAATTCTTTGTCGTTACAGTCGATGTGATGGTCATCAGACACCTCGGAGGGTTTCGGAGATCGTGGCGACATACGACGTGAAGGTCGGATCGAAGCGCACTTCTGGCTGGCGGGGATAGGGCAGGTCGATTCGGATGTCGGCGGCAATACGCCCCGGGCGCGCCGACATCACGATCACGCGGTTGGCTAGGAATACCGCCTCCGACATCGAGTGGGTGATGAACAGTGCGGTGAATCCGCGATCGCCGTAGAGACGCAGCAACTCTGCCTGCATGTCGAGGCGGGTCATCTCGTCGAGAGCTCCGAACGGTTCATCGAGGAGCATGACTTCCGGCTCCTTGGTGAGCATGCGCGCCAACGACACTCGCATCTTCATGCCACCCGACAGGGTGCGCGGGAGTTGCTTCTCGAAGCCGGTGAGCCCGACCGCATCGATGGCGGTCTGCGCCCGTTCGCGACGCACCGACCGCGAGTCTCCGGCGAGCTCTGCGCACAGTTCGACGTTGGCCTGCACCGATCGCCACGGCAGCAGTGTGGGTTCCTGGAAGATCACTCCGACCGAGTCGGTGGCGAGGGCGACGCTTCCTGTCGTCGGTGCTTCGAGTCCCGCGGCCATTCGCAGGAGGGTCGACTTGCCACAGCCGGACGGCCCGACGATCGCGACGAAGTCGCCGCGAGCGATGTCGAGGTCGACATCGGCCAGGGCGACGGTGCCGGAGTCGAACTGCTTCGAAACGCCCGACGCCGAGATCATCACACCTTTGGTGAGATGCCTGGCGTCTGCGTCATTGACGGTGTCGATCAGGTTCATGGGTGTATCCATCGGAGCCGGGGCATCTGGGAGTGCCTACATGTAGAGGTGGACGGTATTTCGTATTTAGATTCTTGTTTACATGTATTGCGCTGAGGTGTCGCTGCGTAAACAGTGTGTGACATACCAGCGTCGCGACGGCCGGTTTTGACTGATCAATACAGTAATAGACGCATGTCAGAAGTGTTTTTGACTACTCCTGCGGTTGTTTACGACTTACATGCAGACAACTCGCGCTCTCGCGTCGCAGCCCCTACATTTACATGTAATCCAGTCCACCCGGCCGACGCCGTCGGCTTTCGTTCACCGATTCCCAAGCAGGAGATCACCATGTCCCCACGTCCGTCATCACGTGTCTCGTCGACTCGTCGCACGCTGTCCGTGCGCGCCGCCGTCGTCGCTGCGACCGCATCTGCATGCGTCGCAGCCCTCGCAGGCTGTACCGATTCGAGTTCGACCTCGCAGTCGGCGACCTCACTCCCGCCGGCACCCGCCGAGTTCAACCTGGCGTCGGTGTGCCCGAAAGACGTTGTGGTTCAGCTCCAGTGGCAGCCGCAGTCCGACATGGCCGGCGTGATCGGATTGATGGGTCCCGGTTACAGCGTCGACGCCAACCAGAAGTCGGCCACCGGCCCACTCGTCTACGACGGCAAGGACACCGGAGTCGACATCACCCTGCGTGCAGGCGGTCCCGCCATCGGTTTCCAGTCCGTGCCGTCAGCGATGTACGCCGACGACAGCATCGACCTCGGGCTCGTCCACGGCGACCAACTCGTCTCCGCAGCGGCCAAGCAGCGAGTCGTCGCACTCACACCGCTGCTGCAGTACAACCCGTCGATCCTGATGTGGGATCCCAAGACGCATCCGGAATGGAAGACGATCGCCGACATCGGGAAGTCGAACGCGACCGTTCTCGTGTCCAAGGAGCAGGTGTTCCCGCAGTGGTTGGTCGCCAAGGGGCTGATCAAGCAGAGCCAGCTCGACACCGGATACGACGGCGCACCTGCGAGGTTCGTCGGCGACCCGTCCATCGCGCAGCAGGGCTTCGCCAACTCCGAGCCGTACACCTACGAGCACGAGACCCCGTCGTGGAACAAGCCCGTCGCCTACGCCATGGTGCGCGACGCAGGCTACGACGTGTATGCGTCGAACGTCAGTGTCCGGCCGGACAAGCAGGAGAAACTGGCACCGTGCCTGCAGAAGCTGGTCCCGATGATCCAGCAGACCGGCAAGAACTACGTGAACTCCCCGGATGCCATCAACAAGACGATCACCGACTGGGTGTCGCAGGACGTGTCGTTCACTCCCTACAGCGCGGGCGAGGCCTCCTACTCGGCGACGATCCTCAAGGACAAGGGCGTCATCGGACCCGACACCGCGGGCGTCTGGGGCGGATACGACATGACCAAGGCACAGACGTCCATCGACGAGCTCATCCCTGTGCTGAACAAGTCGGGCTCGGATCTGCCCGGACAGATCCCGGCGACCGAGATCTATTCGACGCAGTTCATCGACACCAAGATCCGCTGAGTCGCGGGAGGATCTGAGCCCGGCAGCGGGAAGTGTTTCGGGAGGCGCGGAGAGACAACTCGATCCGCGCCTCACCGATCCCGATGTCGCGCGCCACGTGGCGGCGATCCACGCGCCGCGGCCGGCACCGGTGATGTGAAACGACCGGATGACCTGGGTTCGCAGTGATCGGTCGCGGGTGGCGTCATTCGGTACGCCGACAGTGCTGACATGTCCGGAATGACCCACCCACTATCCTCTGAGCAATGGAATTCCTGCTGATCATCGTCATCGCTTTGCTGGCGATCATCGTCGTCGTGCTCGTCTTCAACGTCTTGAGTAAACGCAAGCGCGAGCAAGCCGAGCGGGAGGCGCTGTACTCACGGACCTACCAGCCACGCGATCCCTTCTCCTCTGCCGACGACGACGCCGTGCGCGGTGATCCGCGCCAACTCAAGCCCGGCGACCTCATCGAGATCCGGGGAGAGACGTTTGCGGTGCGCGGCACGCTGCGCTTGTCGCAGGACGGCTTCTCGTGGGCCGAGAACTTCCTCGACACCGGACTCGGCCGCAAGGTCTGGATCTCCGTGGAAGACGATCCCGACCTCGAGGTGGTCGTGTGGCAGGAACTCACCGGGGTGACGGTGGCGCCCGGACCCGCCTACGTTGACCTCGAGGGCCGAAGGTTCGTCAATGACGAGGCCGGAAGCGCCCAGTTCACGTCTTTCGGGACAACCGGGCTCGCCCAGGTCGGCCGGATGCGCTACCACGATTACGAGGCGGGCAACGACCGATTGTCATTCGAGGACTACGGCAGCGGCTGGGAGTGCGCGCGCGGCGAGGTGCTCTCGCATTCGGAGTACCGCATCTACCCGTCGAACCCCGGCCCGGAGCAGCGGTGAGCCCGTTCACCGACCTCGCTGTCGCGTTCACCGACTCGCGGGCGGGCGAGCTCGGATTCTCGCTGACCGCAGACCAGCGGGAGGCGCTGGCGACCGCCGACCACACTGTCGGCTCGCTGACGTTCTCGATCCGACTACTCGGTGCCAGCCACCAGGTCGTGGTGCACGACGACACCCATGAACTCTGTGAGACAGTCGCCTGCCTTCCCGACATCACCTCGGCACTGCCGGATAGTTTCCAGACCGACGGCTACGTCTTCTCGTCGCGGGTCATCGAGTGCACACCGGGAGCGATGGCCGACATGCTCGGGCAGATCGAGACGGAGATCGAAAGTCACGCGAACGCCGGGCTCCCCGCGCTGCTCGGCCGATTCCCCGGCAGCGCACTCGCGGTGACCGCGGTGACCGGCGATTTCGACGACGACGCGCTCACCTGGCGCACATGGCACACCTATCCGCAGGCTGGTGAAGTGGTCATCACCTCGAGCCGACTCGATCGCGGCGCATTGGCGGTGCTGTCGTGACCTACCC
>NZ_BAFB01000083.1 GCF_000248075.1 Gordonia otitidis NBRC 100426
CCGGCGCGGCCGCCTTCGGTGCCGCAGCTGCCGCAGTGGGATTCGGGATCGGCGGAACCATCGGAGGCCTCGCCGCCTACACGCTCGGCGCTGGCGATCCCGGCGCGAAGCCAGGCAAGCCGTGGGAGCAGGACAAGACTGAACCCGGTCAGGGTGGCGGAAGCACACCCCACACGTCGGTGACGGGCCCCGACCAGTTCCAGTTCGTGTTGCCGCCCGAGGCGGCGCAGAAGGCAGGATTGCCGCCTGTCCGCTACGTGGTCAATCATCGCGGTGACGTGACAGCGTCAGCGAACGTGGCCGGTCGCGAGTTCAAGACGGGATGGTCTGCAGAGCAGGCACGCGCACCCTACGGTCTGCTGGGTGCAGGGGCCGCCGATGCGGAAGCGAAGGCGCGGGAGATGACCGAATCGATCAGCCAGAACCTGGCGAAGCAGATTCCGGGCCTGCACGCGTCGTGGCCGTCGGGGGCACCCAGCAAGG
Organism: Gordonia otitidis NBRC 100426; assembly: GCF_000248075.1. Lineage (GTDB taxonomy): Bacteria > Actinomycetota > Actinomycetes > Mycobacteriales > Mycobacteriaceae > Gordonia > Gordonia otitidis. Next base: position 484 of record NZ_BAFB01000083.1, read on the forward strand.
CTGCCGAACCGGCACCCGCTGAGCAGCCAGCCGCAGCAACCCACGATGTGGCCGGCCAGGCCGCACCACAGCCGCAGGCCGCACCACAGCCGCAGGCCGCACCACAGCCGCAGGCCGCACCACAGCCGCAGGCCGCACCGCAACCGCAGGCGGTTCAGACGCCGCAAGCTGCTCCGCCCGCCCCCTTATCGCAGCCTCAGACGCCGCCGGCGCCGGTTCTCCCCAAGATCGAGGTGCCCAAGATCGAGCTTCCTAAGATCGATGTTGCGCAACTTGTTGGCCAGCCGACGAAAGCTGCTGCCGCACACCGCTGAGCACGAAAACGACAGCGCGGGTGCCGTCCTCCACGACGAGGCCGGTACCCGCGCTGTTGTTCTGTCGGTGTCATCGACACCACCACACCTGTCCGTCACGGCGTCCGACGCGTGGCCGGTGTGTGGCGTCGCCGCACACACACCGGCCAGGGGTTACGCCGCTGCCGCCGTGGTCAGTGCACTATCCACATCGAATACCTCCCTGATCACGTCCATCACGGTCCCGGTGCCGTCGGGGTCGTCCAGCCGCTCATCGACCGGGCACTCAGCGACCAATGCGCCCACAGCTACTTCCTCACCGAGACCAGCGTTCAGCATCGTCTGCGAGGCAAGAAGGTTCGGCACTGACGGCACCCACGTCGGGAAACCGCCATTGGCCAGAACCGCTGCCCGTCTCGTTGCCAGATTGCGCGCCACCTTCAACAATGACGGGTTCACGCCGCGCCGTTCGGCGGCGGTGTAGTCGTGGGTGACCTCCACCTTGATCGGAAGGCGCCGCAGCATCGCCGGGTCGAGTGCGCGCACCCCAATGCCTTCAACATTCCAGGTAGCAACAACTGTGAACCCTGGGGCAGCGGAAACGATTTCACCGCCGAGGTCTTCGAGGACCAGTTCACGCCGTGAGTCCAACAAGGAGAACAAGGCCGGAATTGTGCCCTGTGGAGCGCGGCTTAGCTCATCCGCCAGGAAGGGGCGTCCCTCTTCGGCGGCACGAGTCAACGGCCCCTTGCGATAGCTGAACCCCGAAGGAGCACTGTTATCAGGCACCCACGACCCGATCAGCGACGCCGGTGTCGAGTCGTCATGGAATGTGTAGCTGATCAACTCGTCACCGAACGCGGCGAGCGCAGCCGTCGACTTGCCTGTGCCAGCGGCGCCATAGAATCCGACCGCCATATCGTTGGCGCGCGCGCTACGCAGCAGATCAACGTCGGTGACGCCGCCGATCATGCGCGGATAGTAGGGGTCACCGTTCGGCAGGATCACCGGGGCGTTACCCGAACCGCGCAAAGTTGGTCGAGCGGCGCGGCTGGGTGCAGCAACGTTCGTTGTACTCGCTTGGGTGCCGAGCGCCGCTGATGCGACCTCTGCGACGGTGCCGGATGCTGCCACACCCTTGATGTGGTCGGCGAAGACCACTCGCACTGCAGTCTGATGATCGATCAGTAGATCGCCGTCGACGTCAACCACGACAGGCCCGCCCAGAGACGTGTTGTAGCCGCGCCCCGAAACTTTTTCGTCCCACCGCGCAGCGAAGGCGTCAGCAACCGATCGCGGGGTGTGCCCAACCGCGGGCCGCGAGTTTCGGGCGGAGGTCTGCGGTGCGTGGTCCCTCACATGCGACAGCGTCTTGTTGCGCAACTGCGACATTGGGCCGTACGCGGACGCCATGTTCGCCTCACCAGTAGCCGGATCCAGCCACACGATAGAGCCGTACACCTTGTTCCTGGGGCTGGATATGTCCTGGACGAGAAACCCTGCGACGCGAACCGTAGTCATTGCGTATCCCTTTCAATATTGGTGTCTTTGCGATGCACACAGACTGTCTGCCCACCCAGATACGGTGCGGCACAACCGCAAAGGTGCAGGTCAAACGATTCTGTGGGGTTGCATCCCAGGTCGTCGCCGTGCACAGGGGTGTCACACATGCCTCGGCAGCTGCGAAACGATCTGCCGCGCAACGAGTGAGGCCGATGACACGATCGGTGCAACCACTAGGAAAGGGCACCGATGACCGCCGCTACAGCATCAACGACAGACCGCTCCTGGGATCAGGTGTCGCGGTCAATGACCGCGATCGCAGATGAACTCGCCACCCGACAAGACCTGATCGTCCGTCTCTACGCCGGGGGAGTGCGCGCGCCCGGCGTCTTCGAACACACCACCGCGCGCATCAGCATCGACGCATCCCGTGTGTTCCCCAACGGAATCGACCCACGCACACTGGACTTCACCGACCCACGGCACCGTGCGCAGGCGCCGATCGCGCTCGGTGTGCTGTCGCACGAAACATCGCACGCAGAGCACTCGCCCATCCTCGCCGGAGGACAACCGCAGGCAACCGAATGGGCCACGGTCCTCGAAGAGCCGCGCATCGAGTCGATCATGGCGCGAACACATCCGCACACCCGGCAATGGATGCAGGCGTCAGCCGCCCACCTCATCGGCACGCGTGCACCCGACTCGACCGCCGAAGCCGCCCGACTGCTCGTCCTCGTCGGCGGCAGACTACTTGGTGGCGTGCTCGATGAGGACCCCTCGCTCGACCTGGACGCCGCCTGTGCCGGGTGGCTGACCCCTGAGCAGGTCGCTGTCATCTCCGAAGCGACCAACATTGCCGTCGACACCGCCGACACCGACACCGAGCAGCTTCTTCGGCAAGGACAGCGCATCGCCGACACGCTCGGCGATCAATCGCCACCCCAGCACGACGACGGCCTCGATCACAGCCCCGCCAGCATGGGAGACACCACCGGCGATGCAGGCAGCAGCAGCGATAGGCAGGGGACCAGACAGCCAGGTTCGGGCGGCGGCACATCTCCCGCACCCTCCGACGCCACTGCCACACCCCCCACCCCCTCCGACGCCGCTGGTCGACAACTGGTGCGAGCACTCGAAAAGGCGTCATCCGACGCTGCGACCAACATGCAGGCTGCAGCCGGGTTACTGCGTGCGGGACCCGAAACAGAGAAGCGCCGCGCCGAACAGTCGGCGCGCGCCGCGCAGGTCGCCGCCTCGGCGCGGAAGGCTCGCACCACCCGGCATCAGGTGACCTACCGCAGACCCACAGCCGCCGACCAGCGACAGCTGCGTGACTTGATGCGCCGCATGCGGCGTGCAGCCGATCGCGGCGTCGACGTCACCCGCGTACGTGAAACGGCCCCGCCTGGCGCAACAAACTCATCCGAACTGCTGCGCCGCGCCGCGCAGCGCGCCAACGGCGCCCGCCCCACAGCAACGCCGTGGTCGCGCACCGTTCGGCGGCAACGTGAGCAGCCGCGCCTCACCGTGGGGATCGCCGCCGACATTTCCCCAAGCATGGACGACCAGGTCGACCAGGTCGGTGTCGCAACCTGGATGCTGGGACAGGTTGCGCGTGAACGTGACGGCAAGACCGCAACCGTGACATGGCATTCCACGGCCGCACATCTGCCGACACAGGTGGGCGGCGGCATCCCCGTCGCCACCACCGGCAACGCGTCCAGCGGGTTACCTGCTGCGCTGCAAGCCCTCGATGGGATTCTCGGCCTCACCCGAGACAACTCGGCGCGCGTGGTCGCTGTCATCACCGACGCCAAACTGCCCAACGCAGACGCGGTGTACGCAGAAACGCGGCGCCTCATCGCTGCAGGGGTGCTGGTGCTGTGGCTGATCGCTAACCCTCGGCCGTCGTCTGCGCACATGCAGCCACCGCCTGGGGCAACCACCGCAGTGATCACCGACCCGTCACGGCTCTCAGAAGTGATCGCCAGCGCCGCGCTGAAAGCTCTCGCGGCCAGCTGACCGCTGGGTGGGCACGCCAGCAGTACTGGCGTGCCCACCCACCACACCCACTGCCGCTGTCCGGATTCGTGCTGGTCACGGCGCGGTGAAACGCGGTTCCCATAATCGAGTCACGAAAGTCGTCCACACGAGAGCGGAGACAGCTGTGACTGCGATGCTGAACGTGCCGACTCCACGAGCAGTGACGAACTCCGACGCCGCACATGTGGAGGAAGTCGTCAACCCTGCGTGGCCGTGGTTTCGTCAGGCCCGCTGCCGAGACACCGACCTCGAGTTCGATCCGCAGGTGTCACGAGGGCAGCGCCTGGCACTCGTCGCGCAAGATCAGATCGCAACCTGCACCTACTGTCCGGTCATCCAGTACTGCGCGGTCGATGCGCTCAAGCACCTCTACGCGCACGGCCGGCTCTCGGGCGTGTGGGCTGGCGTCGCCGTCGGGCACATGACTTCTATGGACGAGGTTCGCACACAGTTGGCGCAGATCGCTGGCCTCCCTGCCGATCACTACCTGGCGCGGAAAATGTCGGTGACGGAGCGTCGACGCCGCGAAGTCCTCATCGCACACCAGCGAGGGCGCAGCGCCGCAGAGATCGTGAGAATGCTCGACACCAGCGCGTCAACCGTTACGCGTGATCTACGAGCTCACGGCCACGAGAAAGATCCGGTCACCTGTCCGCAATGCCATCGCGATCGGCAACGCTCACCGTGACCCATCGTGCCGTTCGATGACGCTAGTAGCGGGATTGGCCGCTGCAACTAAGGGAGCCGGCTGCGATTGGTGCCGCACCTGCTTAAACGTGCTTCGCATACTGGCTGCACTGCATCGAAGCCACAGCAAAGGATCGCCGCCATGTCCCTCGCCGACAACGTCAGCGACATCGAAATCGAAACAGTCGTCCTGATGCTCGACCCAGCCGTACAACACCTAGCAACGTGCACCGCGGGGATATGTGACCGCGCGATCGACAGCCCCGAATTTCGCAGCGCCCTAAGCGAAACAGCCAACCATGTCGGGATCGCCGACTCCACAGTGGAGGCGTTGTTCAACGCGGTCATCCGGCTACGGGTGACGATGGGAATCGCAGCACCAGTGCGCCGCGACGGTCGGGCATCGTCATGACCGCCATCCACTCGGGCGATAGCGCCGTCGACACCTACAGCGACACCGAATGCCCCTGCGGGCTGTCACAACATATCGATGTGATTGAGGGCCACCTCGACATTCTTGACGAACGTATCGCCGCGATCCGAGACACCACCAACCGCCCGTACCTGTGGGACGATCCCGCAGATGGTTGCTACGCGATCCGCAGCCTCTACGCAACACTCACCCGGCGACCAGTGATGCCTGAGTACGACGAATGTGATTGCGACGCAGACCAATGGTGCGACCGGCTGCTGTACCTGATCGAGCGCCGTCGACACCAACTCGTACGCATCTGGAAAATCATCACGCAGCCTGACACATGGGTCGATCCGAGTGACGGCATAGGCATGGTGCGGGCCATCACCCTCGAAGGCGGCCCGAGACCAATACCAATTCGCACCGTGTCACCACACCCGGCATACCTGTAGCCGGTACCGGCCACAGGCAGAGGTCCGACGGCGGTGTCTCGGGGAGCGCGACGCCGCGGACAACCGCGATATGATCGCAGCTACATACATCGAAGCCAAGCAGTGCAGCACAAACCGGATCACTGATTCGGGCTGCACACCGAGGAGACGTCATGTGCGGCAGCACTCCGTGCGCAGCATGTCGTGGCCCGCGTCGACGTGAGCAGCGCCGAGCGCGCTACACCGCCACGCGGCTGGCGGCCACAGCCCCAGGAACGACCGCAGTCCTCACCCGGCCCCGCAACGCTGACATTGGCGCCGCGATCAGCGCCTGCCGTGCTGCGTACGCCACCTACAAAGCCAACCCTGCGCTGGAAGCCAAGTTCGAATCCGCTGTCCGGGTGGTCGGAACGCACGTCATCGCCGTGTGCGACCCGCTGATCGCCGCACGTATCGACGCCGCAGACTGCCAGCCACACCCAGTCGACGACGGCGCTCTCGCTGCAGCGCGCCGAGACCTTGAGAAACGCCACCGGCAGTGGGCTGCCGTGCACGCCAAAGTGCGTCGAACACACAAACTTGGCCCCAAAGACGCCATCCCACACGACCTGTTGTTCGATGCATCCCTTCCCGGCCGCGAGCGTCGATGGCGAGACAGTGTGCACTCTGAATACGCGGCCGCCCAAACACATTTCCTGAAACTGTCACAGATTGCGGCGGGACTGGACGATGAGGCGACACACCGTCAGGCGATCCGGAAAACCACCTACCTTGAGGTGATCGGCCAGGTTCGGCCGCTCGGCTTCCGCAACACAACAACGAACACCATCTTCGACGTCTACCCGACGTCCTGGCTCGATGAGCTCACCACACAGACGGCGACGACATCGTCGACCTCAGTCCCGCATCATCATGCGCTCGTGCATCGGGCCGAGGAAGTGATACCTGCGGTGGCAGCGGCCGCTCACGCCTACGCCCGCCGAGTCACCCGCCGCGACCAGCACATCGTGCACGCTGCGACAGGAATCGGCATCGACGGCCGCCAAGAGGCTCTCGCGGTGGGAGCTGAGGCCGTGTTCGAAGGCCGTCTCGGTGGACTGGTCGGCGACGGGTACCGCACCCGCGACGACCACCACCGTGCGTTCGTGCTCGGCGTGTGGACGGCACTATGACCTCGCCCACGCGAGCCAACACGTTTGGCCTTGCAGGCAAAGACGGGTCGTCGGTGGCGTGGAGCCGGGAATCAGTGAACGACGTCGACTCGCCAGGTGCGCTCTCCGGAAGCCCCGCAGTCGTGAACGAGGTGCTGCGACTGTTAACTCTGCGGCAGCCGATCACATTGCCGACCGGTGTGCGATGGACATTCGCCCCAGAACCCCAAGTTCACGCAGTTGACGTTGCCGCCGCAATGATCAATGCCATGCAGGTCGACTGCGACCTGCATGGCATTCTTGCGGCTTTCCCCGAACTGGGTGACACGCCTGGGCGTTGAACGCCGCCCGGGCGCCTCACCGAGCAGAATCGTAGATTCCGCCGAGTGACGTCTCCTCCACCTCGAGACCGAACACCGAGGTGAACACGTCCCGAATCTGATCATGCATCGTGGAGTCCGGGCATGACGCGGTGAACACTCCAGCAGCCGCTTCAACACCGAACGAGGCCAACATCGCATTGGCCGCAACAAGATCAGGTGTTTGCGGGTACCAGCGGGGGGTGGTGTTGTGGGTGGCGGCGAAAGCCGTCGCCGCAGAACGAAGATTGTTGGCGACCAGGATCAGTTTGTCGTCAACACCCTGCTTGGCGGCGATCGCGTAGTCGCTGTCAACGCGCAACTCGACCGGCATCCGTCGCCGCAAAGCCGCCGACAATGGGCGCGTGCCGTGATCATGATCGTTGTAGGTGATGACGACCATGAACCCGTCGGCCGCCTGAATCGGATCCAGATCTGGGCGATCAGCGATGACGATTTCGGCTCGACTGTCGGTCGCCGACAGAATCGCCGCCTCCACTTCGTCACCGGCACGGTTGATTTCGTCGATCAACAGCACCTTGCCCTCGCGCATAGCAACAGTCAGCGGGCCATCAGACCACGTCCACGCCGCACCACTCCCGGGGTCGGTCGGCAGGAACTGGCCCAGCAAGCTGGCGGCCGTCAAGCTCTTCACGCCCTGCACCGTGATCAACTCATCACCGAACGCCGCCTGCGGGAGAGTGGTCTTTCCGCCGCCGGGCGGACCGACCAACCGCACATGATGGCGTCCCCTGATCTCGCGAAGCACATCAACGTCGCGGCGACCGAACAACTCTCGCGGCATGTACCGTTCGCCGTTCCGCAGCTCGATCGACCCGTCTGCGCCTGCACCGGCGGTGTCGACGTAGTCGACCGTCTCGTCAGGTTCAGGTTCAGGTGAGGTAGGTCGTATCCCCATGAACTGGTGGGTGGCCGGCTTAGCGGGCGCGGGTCTGTCGCCGACGTCGACGACATCGTCGAGGTGCAGGGGAATGGCACGAGCTCGCACTCGCTGGCCGTGGCCAGTCTCCACTGCACGCAAGATCATGCTGGGGTCAACAACATTGCCGGCGGCATCGAACTCCACCGCTCCTTCATGAACCTCAGCGAATCCCGTCTTGATGGTGTAGTCGGCGTCGCCGACAGCGACGTCGTCTTCCTCCGAAAACCAGGAGCCCTCTGACACCAGAGAGCGCAGCGCCTTCTGTCGTTGCTCGTCGGCGAAACGTTCACGGGTTACGAGGCCTTCATTGTCGCCGTCACCGCCGCCGAAGGCGTCGAAACCGTGACTGCGTTTGACGACAACCCAGTCGCCTAGTGGTGACCGGAACATCGCCCGCGGCATGCCCTCGCGGACAACACCAGCGAACCGCATTGTGGTGCCGGTGATCGTGGACAACGGCGTCTCCTTGCTCGAGGACATCGCTTCGGACCGCGATGTCAGTGTCTTGTGCTACAGCTTGGCACGCGCATTTCTTCATCCGCGGCAACCACAGAGCCCAACAACAGGTGCCGCACCAAAATATGCAGGTACGCCACCATAAGAGTTATGAACGAGACCG
>NZ_BAFB01000082.1 GCF_000248075.1 Gordonia otitidis NBRC 100426
GACATGATGCGGCGCAATGTGCCGCGCCGATCGCCCCGCAGCCTCTTCTGCGATGGCGAATTCGACGACTTGTACATCATGTCCCAGGCGACGGACTGCATACTCATGTCGTCCAGGGTAGAAGCTCAAGCTCAGTTGAAGTCCAGCTGTGGGTTCAGCTGACAGCGGACCCGATGTGATCGTCGGACCCGGCCATGATTGTCAGACCCGTCCACGACAATGGGGAGCATGACCAAGCTCTATCCGATCAACGATTGGGACTCGATGCTCGAGTGGGTCGCCGAATCGCTCGACGAACAGCCGGCCGGCCTCGAGTTCAGTCTCGGACCCAATGATGTCCGGTTGGCCGAGGACTGGGACGAGGTCGAAGCCGATATCGAGGACGATGACATCGACGCCGACGACGAGGTCGATTTCGGAGCACCCGATGCCGTGTGCGCACAGGTCTACGTGCTCGACGACGGTGTCTTTCTCGTGCGACGGTCGCGCACCGCACTGCGCACCCTGCGCTTCACCGATCACGACGCCTCGTCTGTGCGGCTCGACGTCTGGCACCACGATGACCCGTTCGACGACTGCACCGACGGCTATTTCTACACGCGTGACCGCAGACTTGCCGCTGAGGCCTGTATCAGCTGGTTCCGTGACAACACGGATGCCCCGGCGCGGACCGACCTCGGTTGCCACTACAGCTACGCCGTCGACCTGCCTCGCGGGGCGGCGGACGATCCGATCATGCGGTGAGTCTTTCGGCGAGCCACGCGGAGATGTCGTGGCGCGCGACTGCCGCCATCGACGTCGCGTGATGTGTGAATCCGTGTGGCGATGCGGGATACACGCGCAGATCGACGTCGTTTCCCGCCCGTGACAGTTGTTGCGCCATGGCTGTGTTGTCGTCGAGCAGGACGTCCTCGGAGCCGACGACGAGCGTCATCGGGGGCAGTCCCGACAAGGTGCCGAAGAGCGGGGAGATGTCGGGGAGTGTGCGGTCAACGACGTGCCCGACGTACGCCTCGAGGAAGTACTCGTCGGCGATCAGGCGTCCGGCGGGCGTGGTCGAGCTGAGGTCGTAGGTGCCGAAGTGCAGTGCGGCTCCGCGGAACCGGTCGGCAAGGCCGGTCTCGCGGAGGCGTAGCAGCGTTGTCATCGCCAGCGTCGACCCCGCGGAGAAGCCCACGAGGACGAGCCTGTCGGTGCCGAACTGCGCCGTCGCGTTCTCGACCAGCCATCGAGCCGCGACCTCGCAGTCGTCTGGTGCGGCCGGCCACGGATGCTCGGGTGCCAGGCGGTAGTCGACGCCGACCACCACGGCGTCGAGCGCGTCGGAAAGTGCGCGATTCCAGCTGTCGTGATCGGCAGCCGACCCCAGATAGAACCCGCCGCCGTGCAGATCGAGCACCACACCGCGCGCAGAGACCTCTGGCGTGATGACCCGTAGCGTCACGGCTCGCCCCGCCCACTCGGCGGTGAGATCGACGGCCCGCGGGTCGCGGGGCCTCGGATCGGCCATGCGCTGTTCGCGCAGTCGGTGCACCTCGGCGGCGCTCTGCGGCCCGGGTCCGGTGCCGCGCGCGGCGTAGAACGCGCGTGATTCGTCGGCCAATGCGAATAGGCGGGGCTCGATCGGGGGAGCGTCGAGTTGCGTGGGATCCACGGGTACAAAAATGTACCCCTCGATCCCACACAACTCGCCGGATCGGCCCCGCCCTCGACGATCCGCGCCAGTCGCGCATGGGTACGTTGGATCACAGAGTGATCGTTCGGTCCAGCAATCGGCAGTGAGGCGTAGGTATGGCACAGGAACTCAAGCTCGGATACAAGGCCTCCGCGGAGCAGTTCGCGCCGCGTGAGCTGGTGGAGATCGCGGTTGCGGCCGAGGAGCACGGCATGGATTCGGTCGCCGTCTCCGACCACTTCCAGCCGTGGCGACACAATGGCGGCCACGCCCCGTTCTCGCTGTCGTGGATGGCGGCGGTGGGTGAGCGCACCAAGCGTGTACAGATCGGTACGTCCGTCCTGACCCCGACCTTCCGCTACAACCCCGCCGTGATCGCCCAGGCGTTCGCGACGATGGGCTGTCTCTACCCCGACCGCATCATGCTCGGTGTCGGGACCGGCGAGGCGCTCAACGAGTACGCCACCGGGTTCCAGGGCGAGTGGCCCGACTTCAAGGAGCGCTTCGCCCGCCTACGCGAGGCCATCAAGCTCATGCGTGAGCTGTGGACCGGCGAGGAGATCAACTTCGACGGCGAGTACTACCACACCAAGGGCGCCTACATGTACGACCTGCCCGAGCATCAGATCCCCGTCTACGTCGCGGCCGGTGGGCCTGTGGTCGCACGGTATGCGGGCCGCTCCGGCGACGGCTTCATCTGCACCTCGGGCAAGGGGCCGGAGCTCTACACCGAGAAGCTCATCCCCGCGGTCAAGGAGGGTGCAGAGAAGGCCGAGCGCAACTTCGCCGACATCGATCGGATGATCGAGATCAAGATCTCGTACGATCCCGATCCGGAACTCGCACTTGAGAACTGCCGCTTCTGGGCGCCGCTGTCGCTGACCGCCGACCAGAAGAACAGCGTCAACAGCTCGACCGAGATGGAGCGCCTCGCCGACGAACTCCCGATCGAGCAGGTCGCCAAGCGCTGGATCGTCGCGTCGGATCCCGACGAAGCCGTCGAGAAGGTCAAGTTCTACACCGACGCCGGACTGAACCACCTGGTCTTCCACGCCCCCGGTCACGACCAGGAGCGGTTCCTCGACAACTTCGAGAAGGATCTCGCGCCGCGGCTACGCAAGCTGGCCGTCGCCGACTGATCCACCCGCTCCAGCAATCGCCGCAGCCCGATCGGTCACGCACCGACCAGCTCGCCGTGTGTCCGCCGAGCCTGCTCGCGTACGAGCTCGACGATGCGATCGGCCGCGTCGTGTTCGCGGAGCGAGTGGCGGCGTCGGATCGAGATCGACCGCCGCGGAGTCGGTTCGGCGATCGGGATCACCCGCACATCGGCGGGCACGTCGACGAGGGCGAGCGCGGGCACCACGGTGAGTCCGATCCCTGCGGCCACGAAACTGATCGCGGTCGGGTAGTCGTGGGCCTCCACGCCGAAGCATGGAGTGAACCCAGCCGCGGTGCATGCGCGGAGCAGTGCCTCTCGACAGGGGCCGCGTGCAATGTCGTTGTCGATCCACACGTCGTCGGCCAACTCGCGCAACAGCACCGAATCCCTTGTCGCAAAAGGCGAATCGGGCGTCACCACCACGCGGTACTCCTCGGTCACCAGCGGCGTGACGTCGTAGTCGCGTAGCTGTCCCGCGTCGATCGTGGAGCCGGTCGCGTCGACCCCGACCCCGACCTCGATGTCGGGTGGCGTGAGAGTCGGATCGCTGATCTCGAGTAACCGGAGATCGAGGCGTAGCGCGGGGAACTCCCGCCGCACCGCAGCGACCACCGTCGGCATCCATGCCGCGCCGGCAGAACCGAAGTAGGTGACGCGGAGTGCACCCGCGCGACCATTGCGTAGGTCTGCGACGAGACCGTCGACGCGCGCGAGTTGGTCGAACACCGCTTCCGATTCGGCGGCGAGTATCCGTCCGGCCTCCGTGGCCACGACGCCTCGGCCATCACGTTCCATCAGCGTCAGGCCGGTCTCACGCTGCAGCGTGGCGAGATGTTGGCTCACAGCCGACGGTGTGTAACCGAGCGCCGACGCCGCGCCACCGACGGACCCCTCGGCGACGACCGCTCGGAACACGCGGAGGCGATGGGGATCGATCATGCCGCGAATATACAGCGGTACTCAACGGTCGTGAAGAAATATGAACTTGTGCTGAAGCAAAGTGCGCGCGGAGGATGTGTGCCATGACCCGTCGACTTCCCGATCTCGCAGTGCTCGCCGCGTTGGTCACCGTTGCGCTGTGGTCGCTGTCGTTCATCGCGATCCGCTCGGCGGGCCACTCGTTCTCGCCCGGCGCACTCGCGTTCGGGCGGTTGGCGGTCGCGGTGGTCGCGCTCGTCGTCATCGTCGGCGTGATGCGTCGGCGTGCCGGTTCGCGCCCATGGATCCCACCGCTTCCGCGCGGTAGGGCGCTTGCTCTCGTCGTCGGGTATGGCGTGGCGTGGTTCGCGGTCTACACGGTCGTCCTGAACTGGGCCGAGCAGCATCTCGACGCGGGGACCGCAGCACTGCTCGTGAACTTCGCACCCATTCTCGTCGCGGTGTTCGCGGGGCTCTTCCTCGGCGAGGGATTCTCCGGTCGACTGCTCGTCGGTATCGGCGTGGCGTTCGCCGGCGTCGTGCTCATCGCCGTCGGCGGCACCGGACCGCACGCCGACTGGCTCGGCATCGCTCTCGGGTTGACCGCCGCCGTGCTCTACGCAACCGGCGTTCTTGTCCAGAAGGTGGCGCTCGGTCATGTCGACGGACTGACCGCGACGTTCTGGGGCGTCGCGGCGGGTGTGATCGCCACAGTCCCGTTCGCGCCCGCCGCCATTCGTGAGGTGAGCACGGCACCGGCCTCCGACATCGGCGCGATGGTCTTCCTCGGCGTCGGTCCCACAGCCATCGCATTCACCACCTGGGTGTATGCACTCTCGCGTACGAGTGCCGGTGCACTGACCGCGACGACGTTGGTCGTGCCCGCGGTCGTCATCGTGCTGTCGTGGCTACTGCTCGCCGAGGTCCCGACGCCGCTGCGGGTCGTCGGGGGTGTGCTGTGCCTGGTGGGGGTGGCGATGACGCGGGGATTGATCCGCGTGCCCTCATCGCGCAGGCTGCGCGTCGTCGAGGATCAGTTGGAGGAATGCGAGGTCGAGCCATGAGCCGAACTTCGTCCCGACCTGCGGCAGCAGCCCGACACGCGTGAAGCCGAGTCGCTCGTGAATCCGGATCGATCCCGAATTCGACGCATCGATCGCCGCGACCATCACGTGCACGCCGTCGGTGCGTGCGCGGTCGATGAGCGCGCGCATGAGCGACTGTCCCGTACCCCGCCCGCGCTGATCGGAGCGCACATACACCGAGTGCTCGACGGTGTGCCGAAATCCGTCGTGCGGGCGCCACGGACCGTAGGTCGCGTAGCCGAGCACCGCACCATCGGAGTCGGCAGCGATCAGAACCGGAAATCCGGCCCCCAGCCGATCCGCGAGCCATGCCGACCGGTTCGCGTCGTCGACGAGCTCCTCGTTCCAGATGGCGGTGGTGTGTTCGACGGCGTCGTTGTAGATGAGCGTGATGCCGGGGACGTCGCGCGCCTGCGCGTCACGAATCTCCATGGCCGCAGAGCTTAGGGCATGGATGCGCGCACCGAGCGGCACGCGCCATGGCGCGCGTAAGTGGCCGGTACCGTGCGCCGACGTCGATCCGATTCGCTAACTTCTCCTCATGGAATCGGATCGCCTCGTCGACGTGGGCGTCGCATTGGTGTCGCGCTTCGGCGCCAAAGCACTCAGCCTGACGTCCGTTGCCCGTCATGCGGGGGTGGCACGCGCAACGGCGTACCGGATGTTCGGCGGCCGCGACGCACTCGTCGCCGCAATGCTCGACCGTGAGATCGCACTGCTGCGGGTGAAGCTACGCGAATGGTCGGCCACCGCGCCCGACGCCGCGGGCAAGGTACGCGCGCAGGTACTCGGCGTCCTGCCCTACATCCGCGAACACGAGGCACTGCAGTACGTTCTCCGCCAGGAACCCGAGGAGATCGTGCGCGCACTCGTCGCCACCAACGACGACGACGGACCCGACCTGATCGAGAAGATCGTCGACGCGACGCTGCCCGACGTTGCGCCCGAGGTACAGGCCGAGCTGACCCCCGATCCGCGTGGCGCAGCGGAGTTCATGGTCCGCATCATCTATTCACTGATGCTCGTTCCCGACAGCAGCATGACCGACGATCAGATCGCCGACCTGATCGTTCGGGCAATCGTGACCTGACCGGTCACCTCACCCGCGACGCACGCGAGAGGCACCAACTACTCTGACCACTATGTCGCCCGACGCAGTGAGCGCAACGAAGATCTACATCGTGTCCGCGGAAGCGGAGACCGGGAAATCGGCGGTGGCGCTCGGCGTGCTGTCGCTGCTGACGGCGACCGGGGGTCGTGTCGGCGTGTTCCGCCCGATCTCACGGGCCGCACACGGCGAGCGGGATTATCTGCTCGACCTCCTCCTCGAACACACCTCGGCCGATATCGACTACGACGACGCCATCGGCGTCACCTACGACCAGGTACACGCCGACCCGAGCGGCTCGATCGGGGAGATCGTCGCACGTTTCCACGCCGTCGAGTCGCAATGCGACGCCGTCGTCATCGTCGGCTCCGACTACACCGACGTGGGTAATCCGTCGGAGCTCACCTACAACGCACGTATCGCAGCCAACCTCTCGGCGCCGATCATCCTGGCGCTCAAGGCGCTCGACCGCACGCCCGCCGAGGTACGCGACCTCGCCGAGCACCTGCGCACCGAGATCGCCGCCATGCACGCCACCACGGCGGCCATCGTCGCCAATCGCTGCGACCCCGACCACATCAACGAGATCGGTGCCGCGCTGGCCAAACTCGACGTCCCGTGCTGGTGCCTTCCGGAACTGCCGGTGCTCTTCGCGCCGACGATGGCCGAACTCAAGAAGTCGCTCGGTGCCGAAATGTACAGCGGCGACCCGGAACTCCTCGACCGCGAGGCGCTGCGGGTGATGGTCGGCGGTATGACGGCCGAACACATCCTCGAACGGTTAACCGAGGGCATGGTGGTGATCACTCCGGCCGATCGCTCCGACGTGCTGCTCTCGCTGGTCAATGCCAATGCCGCACAGGGATTTCCGAGATTGACGGGCATCATCCTCAACGGTGGGCTCAAACCGCATCCGATGATCGACGCGCTCGTCGGCGGACTACGGTCCAAGCTGCCGGTCATCACGTGTGAGCAGGGGACCTACGACACCGCCCGCATCGCCGCCGACACCCGCGGGCGCATCGCGATCGGATCGGCACGCAAGATCGACGCCGCGCTCGGGCTCATGGAGCAGTATGTCGAGCCCGACGAACTGATCAAGGTGCTCGACGTCAGGCCGTCCGAGGTCGTCACCCCGCAGATGTTCGAGTACGGGTTGATCACCCGGGCACGTTCGGATCTCAAACGCATCGTCCTCCCCGAGGGCGGCGACGACCGAATCCTGCGGGCCGCTGGTCAATTGCTGCGCCGCGGCGTGGTGGCGCTGATCATTCTCGGAGATCCCGAAACGGTCACCGCCCGCGCGGCCGATCTCGGTGTCGACCTCGGTGGCGTCGAGATCATCGATCCCCAGAATTCCGAACTCACCGACGAATTCGCGCATACCTACGCCGAACTCCGCAAGCACAAGGGCATGGATTTCGAGCACGCCCAGGAGCGGATGCGCGACGTCTCCTACTTCGGCACCATGCTCGTGCACACCGGACGCGCCGACGGCATGGTCTCCGGTGCGGCACACACCACCGCGCACACGATCCGTCCGGCGTTCGAGATCATCAAGACGGTGCCCGGTGTGTCGACCGTGTCGAGCGTGTTCTTCATGTGCCTACCCGACAAGGTGCTCACCTACGGCGACTGCGCCATCGTGCCGGATCCCACCGCGACTGAACTCGCCGACATCGCGATCTCCTCCGCCGCAACGGCATCCGCGTTCGGCATAGATCCGCGCATCGCGATGCTCTCGTACTCGACAGGCCGCTCGGGCACCGGCGCCGACGTCGACAAGGTTCGTGTCGCCACCGATCTCGTGCACGAGCGCGCACCGGAACTCTCCGTCGAGGGCCCGATTCAGTACGACGCAGCCGTCGAACCGTCCGTCGCGGCGACCAAGATGCCCGACTCCGAGGTTGCGGGACGTGCGACGGTGCTGATCTTCCCCGACCTCAACACCGGGAACAACACCTACAAAGCCGTGCAGCGCAGTGCGGGAGCCGTGGCCATCGGCCCTGTGCTGCAGGGTCTCCGGCGCCCCATCAACGACCTCTCCCGCGGTGCTCTGGTGTCCGACATCGTGAACACCGTCGCGATCACCGCGATCCAGGCCCAGAACATCGACGCACAGGAGTCAACCCGATGAGTACAGCGACCGACGGCGCCGTCCTGGTTCTCAACGCGGGGTCGTCGTCCCTGAAATATCAACTGCTACACCCTGACACGACCGACGTGATCGCCGAGGGGATAGCCGAACGCATCGGTGAGGAACAGTCGTCGATCACCCATGAGCAGAACGGTGAGTCGTCCACCCGAACCGAACCCCTGCAAGACATCTCGGCAGCTCTCGACGCGGCGTCGGAGATGTTCGCGGATGCCGGAACCAACCTCGCCGATGCCGGACTCAGCGCAGTGGGACACCGCGTCGTGCACGGCGGGCGCAGCTTCTTCCACCCGACCCTGGTCACCGACGAGGTCGTCTCGGAGATCTCGCGGATCTCCACCCTCGCACCGCTGCACAACAAGGCGAACCTCGCCGGTATCCAGGTCGCACGGGAGAAGCTCCCCGACGTCCCGTCGGTGGCCGTATTCGACACAGCGTTCTTCCACGACCTCCCCGACGATGCTGCCACGTACGCCATCGACCGAGGTGTTGCGCACCTACATGCGGTGCGACGCTACGGCTTTCACGGCACGAGCCATCAGTACGTGTCGGGAAAGGTCGCCGAATTCCTCGGTCGTGAGTACGGCGACCTGAACCAGATCGTGCTGCATCTCGGCAACGGCGCATCGGCGTCGGCGATCGCACATGGCGAGCCCATCGACACCAGCATGGGCATGACACCTCTCGAGGGTCTCGTGATGGGTACACGTAGCGGTGACATCGACCCAGGCGTGCTGCTGCACCTGAGTCGCGTGGCCAAACTCAGCATCGACCAACTCGACACACTGCTCAACAAGAACTCCGGACTCAAAGGCCTTTGCGGCGACAACGACTTTCGGACCATCACTGCGCGTATGGACAACGGCGACGAGAACGCGAAACGCGCGTACAAGGTCTACATCCACCGCCTGCGCCGCTACATCGGCGCCTACATGATCGAACTGGGCGCCGTCGACGCGATCACGTTCACCGCAGGCGTCGGGGAGAATGCCGACAACGTGCGACGCGATGCGCTGGCCGGACTGGAGAACTACGGCATCGTCATCGACGACGAGCGCAATACTCTGCGCAGCAAGGAAGCCCGACGTATCTCGGCGGATTCGAGCGCGATCGACGTCTTGGTGGTCCCGACCAACGAAGAACTCGCGATTGCACGTCAGGCCGCGGCCGTCGCCCGTGGCGAGCAGCCGGAGTAGTGCGCCGGTGGCGGCCGCGTCAGAACAGCGACCACGGCCGCACGTAGTTCGCGAGGTCGACGAGCAGGAACCGGTGGTCGCGGTTGGTGCGTGTCTGCCGGGCGAGATAGCGCAGCGATTTCTCGGTACCCGTGCGCAGACCCTCCTCGGTGAACGGGAAGCCCAGAAGCCGCGCGGGTTCTCCCGCCCGGTCCGGATGGTTGTGCACCCACCCCAGTGCGGTACCGAGCACGATGAGTTGGAGTCGCTGTTTGCGCGGCTCGCTGTCGGGCATCGCCTCCATGCGCTTGGCGGCCTCGACGAGCTGGTCCTTGCGTAGCTCCGACGGGTCACGACCGTGGACGAGTGCGATGACCGCGGTCGCACGTGCCGTGTTGAAGTGCCTGCTCGTCGGTGGCACCTCATCGAGAGGCTCGATGGCCGCGTCGTAGTCGCCGCGCGCGACCGCGAGTCGAGCCATGCCGAACGCGGCCGTGACGATGCTGTGGTCGGTGAGCCAGAGATCGTGATAGTTCTGTGCCGCAACGTGATACATGTCGTTGATGCGTTGTCGAGAGCCCTCGGACGGATCGCGTTCATCCGACAGCCAGCGACCGATCAGCTCGGCCGTACCCGCGACCGCGAGCTTGGGTGCCACCTCTCCCGGCATGGCCTGCAGCACGGCGTCGAACCATTCGTACGCGAGCTCCGGCTCGTCGTTCATCAGAGCGCAGATGCCCATGTACCACTGCACCCGCCACGAGTCGCCGTGTTGCACAGAGACTTCGCGGAGCAGATCCAGTGCCGTGTCGACGTCGTCGAGTTCGAGATGTGCACGCGCTTCGGCGAGGTCGATCTCCAGCGACGGATGCGCCGACGACGTCGGTTGCCCGAGGAGCGAGCGGAAGCCCTCGGCGCGTGCGGCGTGAATCGAGTCCAAGGTCTGTCGAGGATCACTCAACGCCGCTGAGTTGAGTAGTCCCGCAGCGGGATCGGTGGGGTCGACGAGGGGTACCGGCAGCGCGCGCGCCATGTCGACCGGATCGTAGAAGGCAGCGAGGTCGGGATCGAAGAATCCGTCGACGGGTGCCAGCATGAGTTCGGTGCCGAACGTCGACCGTTGCGGGGTGAACACCGTCGACAGCGACGGACGGGGAACCCCGGTGTGCACCGCGACGGTCTCGCGGAGAACATTGAGCAGCTGGGTCGTCATCTCCTCGGCGGAGGAGAACCGCTCTGCCGGGTCCGCCGCGGTCGCGCGCTGCAGCAGCAGGTAGAACGACGGATTGTCGCGGAAGACGGGTGTGTCCTCCGGATCGGGTAGCCCGTCGACGTAGCGTCCGTCGCGCATGGGCATGTCGACGGTGAGTGCGGCGAGCGTACGTCCGATGCTGTAGATGTCGGTGACCACCTGCGGTCCGGTCTGCACGATCTCGGGCGCTTGGAAACCCGGTGTGCCGTACAGGTGCCCGTAACCGTTGATCGGAGAGACGGCACCGAGGTCGATGAGCTTCACCTCGTCGCTGCCGACCATGATGTTGTCGGGCTTGACGTCGTTGTACACCAGCCCGACCGAATGCAGATATCCGACGGCCGGCAGCACCTCGAGCATGTACGCGATGGCCTGCTCGACGGAGAGCAGAGCGGTCTCGGTATCGCCTTCCGAGGTGATCTGCTTGAGGGTCCGGCCACCGATGTACTCCATGACGATGTAGCCGAACCTGTCGCCGAACTCGGTGACATGCTCGACGAAGTTGTAGATCTTCACGATGCCCGGATGATTCACCGAGGCCAGGAACTGTCGTTCGGCGAGTGCGACCTGCTGAGCCTCCGAATCAGACGAGTTCAACAGACCTTTGAGGACCACGGGCCTGTCGGAGACGTTGCGGTCGATGGCGAGGTAGATCCATCCGAGACCGCCGTGGGCGATCGCGCCGGCGATCTCGTACTGGCCCGCGACGAGCGTGCCCTTGGCCAGGCCGGGGACGAACGAGTACCGCGCACCGCAGTGTGGACATTCGCCCGTCAGCTCACCGGCACCAGGGCCGGTTGACCGTCCGACCGGCCGCCCGCACCGCCAGCAGTTGCGCTTGCCCTCGGCGATGACCGGGGAGTCGAGCACGGCGTCCTGCGGCTCGATGTCGGTGACCTTGGGCAGTTCGACCAAACCCGAACCGAGCCGACGATCGTGGACGCGCGGACGGCGGCGCGGCACCAGCCGACGGGTCTGACCGATCGACACCAGGGCGTCGTTGGGTGCCGTGGGTCCCGACGGCACCACCGGCCCCGTCGACTCGTCGCGTAAACCGTGCACGGGTGTCGCGGCGGTCGCGAGTTCGACGCCGGGGTCGGCGCGCTGAGTTCCGACGTCGAGTTGGTCGAGGCTTGCCCGCTGCGTTCCCATCTCGGCGTCGGTGTCCGGTGCCCGCTGGGTGCCGACCTCGAGCGCGGCGAGATCGGCGCGTTGGGTACCCACCTCGGCATCTGCACCCGGACCGGCACCGCCCGGCCCGGGTGCCGGCTCGTCGCGCTCTTTCTCGGCGGCCGGGGTTGCGCTGTGCTTGTCGCTTCGGGACATCTAGCGTTGCCTCAATCGCGGTATGAGGGTTGGGGGGCGCCGTATCCCGGTCCGAGGATCGACAGCCACTGGTCGTACATGTCCTGCCACCGCCCGGAGGCGCGGAGTTGGGCGAGGGTCCCGTTGACGAACCGCACCATGTCGTCGTGCCCGACCGGCATGCCAACTCCGTAGTTCTCCTGGCCGAGGCTGGGTCCGACGACCTGCGCCCACGGATCCTGTGTCGCCAGGCCTGCGAGGATCGCGTCGTCGGTGCTGACCGCGTCGACCTGCGCCTGCTGGAGCATGACCAGGCAGTCGGCCCACGTCGTGGTGGTCACCATCTTCGCACGGGGTTGTATCTGCTGCATGCGGCCGATCGACGTGGTGCCCCGCGCAGCGCAGACCCGCTTGTTCGCCAGCTGCTCCGGACCGGTGATGACGGATCCGCGCAGTGCGAGAATTCGTTGGGATGCAACGTAATACGGTGCTGAGAAGCTGATGTCGCGCAGGCGGTCGCAGGTGATGCTCATCGTCTTGATCACGACGTCGACCTCCTGATTGCGGAGCGCGTTGATGCGTTCGCTCGAACTCAACACGCGGAACTCGATGCGGTTGGGGTCGTTGAAGATCGCACGGGAGATCTCATGCGCGAGGTCGACGTCGAATCCCTGGATGTCACCGGTGATCGGATCGCGGAAGCTGAACAGGTTGGAGCCGATGTCGGTGCCCACGATCAGTCGGCCGCGCCGGAAGATCGCGTCCATCGTGCTCCCCGGCGGCATACGAGCGGGTTCGGGTTGCTGCGCCGCGGGCCGCAGGCTCTGCGTCGCATCGCACGACGACGAGTTGGGCGGAGCTTCCTTGGCGACGTCGAACTCGGACCCGAGGGGCTCCGGCACCTCGGCTGTCGCACTCGGGCCGGGAGACGGCGGTGCCGGGAAGTCGACGCAGCCGGAGAGCATGACCATACCCACCACGAGTGCGACGAACGAGATCGTCGTTCGCGCCATGCCCGATGGTCCGCGGCCGGTGTGCGTTCTCATCGGTACTCCCGGATGCGGGGGATCATGCCGAGGATCAACGCGATCGTCGCGAAGACCGACAGCGCGAGAATTCCGTTGCCGGTGAAGCCGAGTACACGCTGCGCGGTGTTGATGTCGTCGCGGAACGAGGATCGGGTGGTGGTCATCGCATTCACCAGTGCGGAGTCGACCGCGTTGTAACTGGTCTCCGAACTCTGTGGCGACGAACCGACCGTCATGACACGCGCCTGCGAGAAGTTTCCGGTGGTCATCTCGTCGCGCACCTGGGCGTCGGTCCTCTTCCACTGGTCGAGTGCGCCGCGCAACGTGGCGATCCGAGCACTGTCGAGCGAGCCCGACGACTGTCCGTCCTTGTCGAGCCTGTCCAGAAGCATGCCGATCCGGTCGGTCGACTGCTCGAACGAGTCCTGCAGGCCGGATTGGTCGCCTCGTCGGAGCAGCGACAGCGTCTCGGCCGAACGCGCCTGTTGAGTGAGGATGCGGGCCTCGGTGAGTTCACGCAGCGGGGTCGCGCCTTCGGTCTTGGCCGAGCTGGTCGCCGCCACCGACAGCAGGCCGGACGTGAGCAACCAGATCAATCCGCCGATGATCGCGACCAGCGCGGCAACGATGCCGACGTTGAACCGGCGCCTGGTGCGTCGTGCCAGGTAGCGCGACGTGCCGAGGAGAAGGAGCACGACGACGAACAGCGCGACGTAGACGCCCCACGGAGGAGTTGTCAGGGCACTCTGCGGATCGGCGATGGCCAGCGAGCGTCGCTCGTACACCCGCTGCGCGGCGGGCAGGATCGTGTTCTGCATGACCGCCGACGCCTGACCGAGGTATGCCGATCCGACGGGATTGCCGAGCCTGTTGTTGGTCCGGGCGGTCTCGACCAGCCCGCTGTAGACGGGGATGGTCGTGGTGAGGGTCTCCAGATCGGAGTTGAGTGCGCGGGTGTCGGCTGTCGCGTCGGAGCCCGGTCCGGTGTCGCTTCCCGCGGTGACGAGCAGCGACGACGACGCGGTCGCCAGCGCGTCGGAGTATCGCTGACGCAGTTGCGGATTCTCCGGACCGCCGGAGATGAACGCCGAGTTGGCGGCCGCGTCGGCGATCGACAGCGAGCTGTAGAGCACCTGCGCGGCCTCGGACAACGGTTCGGCACGGTCGATGATCGTCTGCAGCTGATGCGTCCGATTGTTGAGGGTCGTCGACGCGTACCACCCCGTCGCGAGCGAGGTGACCGCAACCACGAAACACAACAGGATCAACTTTCCCGGTGTCGTCCTCGCGTAGTGCCGTACCGAGGAGAACGGCGACTGGGCGGCGGCCCGTGCGGAGGCGACGAGTTCGCGACGGTCGCTGAGCACCTCACGCAGCGGTGGCGATGTGGTTGCCGGGCGAACGGTCCGCCCTGCTCGGGTCAGCACTGCCCGCACGGGGGATGCGTCGCCGGTCACCTTCTCTGTCCCCTCTGCGTTCGCCGTCGATGTCGGGTTGTCCACTCCTCGGGTATGTCGTACGCCACGTCGAGTCCGTTTCCACCCTAGTCCGCGTTGTCCGCTTGGCGACTGCACCGGACGAGGGAGTGTCACGCGGCTGTGAGTTCACATAGGTTGGTGGGCGCGGGGGTTGGAGGGCACGGCAACGATCAGGAGGCGCGGTGCGCGGCGACGGCGACGGTTGGGTGTTCGACAGCGGTGCGAGGTACTGGGGCCTGCACGGCGCTGCGGGTCTGCTCCTGCGTGCGCCGCTTCCCGACGGAGACATGGGAGTACTGCTGCAGCACCGTGCGGTCTGGTCAGATCAGGGCGGCACCTGGGGTCTGCCCGGCGGAGCGCGCGATTCGCACGAGAGTGCCGTCGACACCGCGATCCGGGAAGCGGGCGAGGAAGCGGGCATCGTCGCCGACCAGGTGACGGTCGTCGCGGCTCTCGTCACCCACCGCACCGAGAGCGGGTGGACCTACACGACGGTGATCGCCGACGCCGAACGACCGGTCGTCACCACCGCCAACCTCGAGTCGACGGAATTGCGCTGGGTACCCGAACCGGTAGTGACCACGCTGCCGCTGCATCCCGCATTCGGTACGGCATGGCCCGGGTTGCGCGAACGCATCGCTGCGCTGGACTCGATGCCCTGAACCGAGGCGTCTGCCGTGCGTTCAGAGACCCACGCCGAGATCGCGGCCTGCGAGCAGGCGGTTCGCGCCGGCGATCAGAGCGTTGATGTTCGCGTCGGCCGTCGTCTCACCGTCACCGGTGGCCCAGCACTGACGTCGATCGTGCTCGCAGAGCAGGAACGAGACGTTGCGGTCGTCGAGTCGACGCTGGTGTAGTCGGACGATCTGCACGGAGACCCCGAGGTCGTGCAGGATCGACGTCATCGCGCCGACCGGCCCGGTCGATGTCGCGGACATCGACATGATCCGATCGTCGTAGGCGATGGTCGCCCGACACTCGACCATGTCGCCGGGTGCCGGAGCGACGCTCCACGACCCGAGACGAATCGTGCCGGTCGCGGTGTATTCGTCGATGAATTGCTGCCAGGTCATACCTGCCGCCTCCTGACGGATTCCGCGGGGAAGTCGACGGCCGGTCCGCTGCCAGAGCGGGTCGGTGGCGTCACGGTCACAGCATGAGGGCGAAAGATGAATGTTGTGCATCGGTGAAGGTCATTCCGGTCGAAGAATCGGTGACCGACGAGCGCATGACGACCCCGCAGCGGGGGGTCGGTCGAAACTAGACCCCGCTGCGGCGGGCTACGCGGAGGCCGCGGGTGCAGAGGATTCTCGGTGCGCACAACATGGTGGCGTCTACATTAGCCCCGACCACCGGGATGACCGCAAGTGGTTCGACCGACTGCTCCCCGGTTGCGGGAAAGCCACGAGTGGGGCGCCCGGTGGGTTCAGGCGAGGGGATCTCGCAGTTCCGTCGCTGCCGCCGCGGGATCGGATGCCGCGGTGATCGCGCGTACGACGACGATCCGCTGTGCACCCGCGGCGGTCACCTCCGGCAGTCGTGTCGCGTCGATCCCACCGATCGCGAACCACGGCTTACGGTGGCGGACATCGTCGGCCGACTCGTTCGCGGCGACCTCGCGCACGAGTTCGAGGCCAGGTGCGTGACGCCCGGGCTTCGTCGGTGTCGGCCAACACGGGCCGACACAGAAATAGTCGACGTCGGGATCGGCTGCCGCTGCCGCGGCCTGCTCGACGTCGTGCGTCGACCTGCCGACGATCACGTGCTTCCCGACGATCCGACGAGCCGCTGCGGGCGGCAGATCGTCCTGTCCGATGTGCAGGATGTCGGCATCGGCGAGCGTCGCGATGTCGGCCCGGTCGTTGACCGCCAGAAGCGCGTTGCGGGCACTCGTCACCTCACGCAGCAGTGCGAGGATCTCCAGTTCCTCGCGTGCCTCGAGAGTGCCGAACTGCTTCTCGCCGGCCGACCCCTTGTCGCGCAGTTGCACGATGTCGACGCCGCCCGCCAGCGCGGCGTCGACGAACTCGACGAGGTCGCCGCGTTCTCGCCGCGCGTCGGTACACAGGTAGAGCAGTGCCGTGGCGAGCCGAGCATGCCGGTGCGAGTGGATGGCCATCACGGTGGTCAGCGTAGCCGTCGACGCACGGTGGCCGAGGACGCGAGATCGGCAACCCAGTACGCTGGAACGCGAAACACACGGGAGTCCGACGATCGCCGGGCTGAGAGTGCGGGGCCGCGCCCGCTGACCGTCGTACCTGATCCGGGTCATGCCGGCGAAGGAAGGACGTCTGCAGTTCATGTCCGATACATCGGTTCCCGACCTCGCTGTCGTCGGCGGCGGCGTCGTCGGACTCACCAGTGCTCTCGCGGCGGTGGACGCGGGTATGCGCGTCGTCGTCCACGACGCCGGTGCACAGCAGCGGGCCTCGCATGTCGCGGGCGGCATGCTCGGCTCACTCGGTGAAGGACTGCCGGGCGAGGAGGCACTGCTCGCCGCGACGTCGGAGTCGGTGGCCGGGTGGCCTGCGTTGCTCCGACGACTCGGCGACCCACTGCGCGACGGAGGCCCCGCGGGTGCGGAGAGCATCTCGGTGGCCGACGACTCGCTGTTCGTCGCGACGACAGCCACTGACCACGAACATCTCACACGGCTCGCGCAGACGGTGTGGACGCCGTCGTCGGTCGACACACGCGAGGTCCGTCCGGTCGGGCCGAGTCAGATCCGCGAGTTGGAGGGGGCCCTGTCGTCGCGTCTGGTCGGCGGGTTCCTCGCCCTCGGCGAGGGTGCTGTCGACAACCGACTGCTGCTGACGCGACTTCGTGGCGCTCTGCGCGACGCGGGTGCGCAGCTTCGCCACGACACCGTCACCGATCTCGCCGATGTCGACGGCGCGCAGGTGTTGCTGGCGGCGGGTGCCGGAGTACCCGGCCTGTGGCCGGACGCGCCCATACATCGGGCGAAGGGCGAGATCCTGCGGCTGTCGCGGACCAGGTGGTCGGTGCCGCCGCCGAGCCACGTGGTGCGCGCGCGGGTCGACGGCAGAACGGTGTACCTGGTGCCGCGATCGAACGGAATCGTCGTCGGCGCAACGCAATACGAGTCCGACGAGCCGGGAGCCGAGGTTTCGGGGGTACGTGATCTCCTCGACGACGCGCTCACTGTGATGCCCGGACTCGCCGGTTACACACTGAGCGAGGTCGGTGTCGGGTATCGGCCGTGCTCTGTCGACGGGCTCCCCATCATCAGACGGATCGACGAGCGAGTGATCGTCGCAGCAGGTCATGGACGTAACGGCATCGTCCTCGCGCCGTACACGGCGCAGCGGGTCTCGATGTTGTTGCAGCACAGCGATACCGACCACCCGACCGGTGACCGCGACAACGACCACGTGAACGAGTACGAGAACGAGGAGGTCAGATGGGCTTCACCGTGAACGGAGAACCCCACGAGTGGGATCCGCAGCCGACGGTCGGCGTGCTGGTCGAGCGACTCGGACTGCCCGACCGTGGCATCGCAGTGGCGGTCGACGGCGCCGTGGTGCCGCGCGGCAGGTGGGATTCGGTCGTCCCCGCCGACGCCGTCGTCGAGGTCGTCACGGCCGTGCAGGGCGGCTGACATGGATGCACGCGACATGGATGTGGACGGCGCGAATCCGCACGGCACGAATGTGCATGGCATGGACGCCGGGGAACTGCGAATTGCCGACCGCCACTTCGGGTCCCGGCTGATCATGGGCACCGGTGGTGCTGCGAACCTCGCGGTACTGGAGCGGGCGTTGATCGCATCGGGCACCGAACTGACCACCGTCGCGATGCGTCGGGTCAACGCGGGTTCGACGACCGGTGTGCTGGATCTGTTGCGTCGCTTGAAGATCGAGGTTCTGCCCAACACCGCCGGCTGTCGCACCGCTGCGGAGGCCGTGCTGACGGCGCAGCTCGCGCGCGAAGCCGTCGAGACATCGTGGGTGAAACTCGAAGTGGTCGCCGACGACCACACGCTGCTGCCCGACGCCGTCGAACTCGTCGACGCGGCACGACGACTCGTCGACGACGGTTTCACGGTGTTGGCCTACACCAACGACGATCCTGTTCTCGCAGCACGGCTCGCCGACCTCGGTGTGGCGGCGGTGATGCCGTTGGGCTCGCCGATCGGCACGGGACTGGGCATCTCCAATCCCCACAACATCGAGATGATCGTCGCGGCAGCGCAGGTGCCGATCATCCTGGATGCGGGAATCGGGACCGCGAGCGACGCCGCACGCGCGATGGAACTCGGCTGCGACGGTGTGCTGTTGGCGTCTGCCGTCACTCGCGCCGACGACCCCGAGCGCATGGCCGCGGCGATGAAGCATGCGGTGGTCGCGGGCAGGCTGGCGGCGGGAGCCGGGCGAATCCCCACCCGCTTCTGGGCACGGGCGTCCTCACCGGAGCGCGTCTGAAGGTCGAGGTTGACGCCTGAGGGTGGCGTTGCGCGCTATGGTCGAGCCGATGCTTGCAGCGGCCGATCTGACCAAGACCTTCGGTGGCGTCACCGCCGTCGACCACCTGAGTTTCACCGTCGCACCGGGACGGGTGACGGGCTTTCTGGGTCCGAACGGGGCGGGAAAGTCCACCACGATGCGCATGATCCTAGGTCTGGACCGACCGACGTCGGGCACCGCGACGGTCGGTGGGCAGCTCTATCGCGATCTCCGGCATCCGCTACGTCAGGTCGGTGCGCTGCTCGACGCGCACTGGGTGCACCCGAACCGCAGCGCGCGTAACCACCTGCGGTGGATGGCCGCGACCAACGACATTCCCGAACGCCGAGTCGACGAGGTGCTCGACATGGTCGGGCTGACGTCGGTTGCGAATCAACGCGCAGGTGGCTTCTCGCTGGGGATGTCGCAGCGACTCGGACTCGCGGGCGCGCTGTTGGGCGACCCGCACACCCTGGTACTCGACGAACCGGTCAACGGTCTCGACCCGGAGGGCATCGTCTGGGTCCGCAACTTCATGCGGTCGCTCGCGGCGCAGGGGCGGACAGTATTCGTGTCGAGCCACCTGCTCACCGAGATGTCGTTGACGGCCGACCACGTCATCGTCATCGGCCGCGGCAGATTGATCGCCGACTGCTCCGTCTCCGAATTCACTTCGCGTGCGCGGCCTGTGGCGCGGGTGCGCACACCGCAGCCCGCAGAGTTGCATCGGGCGCTCGAACTCGCGGGATTGGCGGTCACCCCGGTGTCGGGAGCCGATGGCCGGGTCTACCTGACCATCCCCGATGCGGCGACGGATCAGGTCGGCGACATCGCAGCCGCCGCCGGGATCGCCGTGCACGAGTTGGTGTCCGACACCCCGTCGCTCGAGGACGTGTTCATGGCGGCCACCGCCGAATCGATCGACTACCGGGGAGGGCAGCGCTGATGGGCGCGGTGCGGGCCGAGCAGATCAAGTTGACCAGTACTCGGGCGCCGTGGTGGTGCACCGCAACCGTCGTCGTCCTCGGGCTCGGCATCGCGGCCCTGATCGCGGTGGTCACACGGGGTGTCGGCGCGGGGCCCGACCAACCGTCCGACGTGGGTGCCGACGCATCGTCGGTCGACCAGACCGGTGCGGCGTCGGTCTATCTGATCGGAGTGAACTTCTTCGGTGTCGTCATCCTGATGATCATGGCGGTCCTCGGGGTGACCACCGAATTCCGCTACGGCACCATCCGCACGTCGTTCCTGGGTATTCCGCGGCGCTGGAATGTGTTGTGTGCGAAGGCCCTCGTGTATGTGGCGCTGACCTTCGTCATCGTCGTACCCCTGACGCTGTGCAGTGTCCTGGTCGTCATCGCCCTGTCGGACGGGTCGTCGGGACTCGACCTCGGCAGCGAACACGTCATCCGGCAGATCTGGGGCACGGCCGTCTGGGCGTCGTTGTGCGTCGTCGTGGGTATCGGTGTGGGTGCCATCGTCCGGCAGACGGCGGGCGCGGTCTCCGTGGTGCTGGTCTGGATGCTGGTGATCGAGAACGTCGCTGCCGCTCTGCCCGTCGTCGGGCGACGTATCGGTCCCTTCCTGCCGTTCCGTAACGGATCCCGATTCCTCGATGGCGACTTTCCCGGCGACGGCTACCACTGGAACTCGTGGGTGTCGCTTGTCTACTTCGCCGTCTTTGCGGCGATTGTCTTCGCCATCGGACTGCTGGTGGTGAACCGCCGCGACGCAGGGTAGTCCGTTCGGAGGACGATCTCGTCAGCTGGCGTACGGAAAAGGCCAGGTGGTTGTCTAAAATTTGAGTCCATGCAAGGCACTTGGCCGTTGATCGAGCGCGAACGCGAGTTCCGCACGATCCAGTCTGCGCTGACCCAGGGCGGTCCGGTGTGTGGTGTCGTGTTGACGGGGGATTCGGGGGTCGGCAAGACGACCCTGGCGCGCCTGGTCACGGCGGGCACGGAGACCGGGGTGCGCTGGGTTGCCGGTACCGAATCCGCCAGGTCGATACCGCTGGGGGTGTTTGCGCATCTCGTCGGCCCCGCGGTGTCGAGTGACCCTGTCACGTATCTGTCCGCTGCGCGCGAAACGCTTCTGGCAGAGGGCGATACGATCATCGGCGTCGACGACGCCCATCTCCTCGACGAGTTGTCGGCAACCCTGCTCCATCAGCTCGCCATCGACCGCGCGGTGCAGATCGTGGCGACGGTACGCAGCGGCGAGGCTGTGCCCGACGCCGTCACGTCCCTGTGGAAAGACAACCACCTGATTCGGATCACGTTGTCTCCGTTCACCAAAGAGCAGAGTGTCGAGCTCATCGAGTCGGTACTCGGCGGTCAGCTAGAGGAGCATTCCGCCGACCGTATGTGGGAGGCGTCCGGCGGTAACGCATTGTTCCTGCGGCACCTCGTCGAGGGGGCGCGGGCCGCAGGCACGCTGCGACAGGTCAACGGTGTATGGCAGCTGCGCGGTCGCGCGGCGATCACCTCTGAGCTCGCATCCCTCCTCGCCGGGCGCGTCGAGCAGCTACAGCCCGACGTCCTCACGACCTTGAAGTACCTGAGCCTCTGCGAGCCCCTCGACATCGATGTGTTGGCGGACCTGACCAGCGAGGAGGCCGTGGAGAAGGCGGAGATCGACGGGCTCGTCCGCATCACGCGTGATGGCCGCAGCCTGAATGTGTCGTTTCACCATCCGCTGTTCGGTGAGGTCATTCGTCACGGTCTGGGGCTGGCGTCGTCGCGTCGCCTGCGTGGTGCGCTGGTCAGGGCGCTCGACTCGCGTCCGAAGGACACGCCTGCCGCGCGGATTCGCCTCGCCGATCTCGCACTCGAGAGCGATGTGGGGGCCATCGATCCCTCCCTGCTCGGAGCAGCGGCACGCGACGCCCTCAACCTTGCGCAGGTACCGATGGGCGAACGGTTCGCGCGTGCGGCGATCGCAGACGGCGGCGGCGCCGACGAGGCGGAACTGCTCGCGCGCGCACTGATGTGGCAGGCGCACCCGGACCGGGCCGAGGAGATCCTGAGTCGATTCCCGCTCGCCGACCTCGACGAGATCCGGGCCACCCGCGTCGGCATCGTGCGGGTGGGAAACATGTTCTGGGCCATGGGTGATTCACATCGTGCGGATGCACTGCTCGACGAGGTCCGCGGCAGGATCACCGACGTGAATCTGCTGCCCGTCGTCGACGCGATCGGGTCGGCCTGCGCGTTGTTCGAGAACGACCTCGACGCCGCGGTGGCGCTGTCGGACGGCGTGCTCGCCGAGTCCGCACCGCTGCCGTGGGCGGTCGAGTGGGCGGCGTTCGGTGGCATGCTCTCACGCGCGCTGCAGGGCCGCGGCGACGATGTCACACCGCTGGCGGTCCGAGCCCGCGAAGCCGAAGTGAAAACCGATGGCCTGCTCCGCTTTCCGACGGGGATCGGTGAGATACTCGCGCTCACCCTCACCGGCCGACTCGATGACGCACAGGTTGCGGCGAAGCGATATGTGACCTTCGCCGACACCGCGCAGTACCTCGGTTGGGCGATGGCGGGCGAACTCGTCGCCGCGGTCGACCTCGCGCGTGGGATGTGCGGTGCCGTGACACGTCGCATCGAGCAGACTCTCGCCACGCTCGACACCGACGAGTACTCGGCCACCTGGAACTTTCCCGCCTACCTGTTCCTCGCCCAGTCGTTGTCTGCGCTGGGGCAGGCTGACGCCGCGGGCTCGGCACTGGCGCGCGCCCGCAACCACTACGGCAGGCAGGTCGCGGTGTTCGGTCCGATGCTCGGGGTTGCGGCCGCCTGGCAGGCGGCCGCAACGGGGACGATCTCGACCGCGATCGCCCTCGCGAACGAGGCTGCGCGACTGGCACGCTCCACGGGACAATTGGCCGTCGAAGCCGAAGCGCTGCACACCGCGGCGCGGTTCGGCGACACCACCGTCGGGGGCAGACTCCTCGAGCTCGGCGAGGTCGTCGACGGTCCTCTGGTCGGCATCTACGCCAGGCACGCACAGGCGAGCGCCGCGGGCGACGGTATCGAACTCGACCTCTGCGCTGCCGACTTCGAGAAGCTCGGCTACCTGCTGTCTGCGGCCGACTCCGCCGCGCAGGCGAGCGTGCTGCACGACGCCGCGTCGCATCGATCGGCGACAGTCGCGTCGGCAGCGATGGCAGATCGGATCTCGGCCCGATGCGGCGGCCTGCGTACGCCCGCGCTGCAGCGGGCGGCGCAGCCGTTACCGCTGACCACTCGCGAGAGGGAGATCGCGAATCTGGTCGCGGCGGGGTTGTCGAACAAACAGATCGCGGAGCGGCTCGTGGTCTCCGTCCGCACGGTGGAGGGGCACATCTACCGTGCCTGCGTGAAGCTCGACGTGACCGATCGTGCCGACATCGCCGCGCTCCTCACGCAGCAGCGGGCGGTCGGTACCTAATCTCGGTGGCGTGCGCAACACAGGGCCCGGTACCGACGGCGGGCGTACCCGGTGGGGAAGCGGGCTACGACAACTGGCAGCCGCCGAATGGCATGTGATCCGTGGGCGCGACCCGGATCTCGACCCTGTCGAGATCTCGGAGTTCTCCGGACCGCTTCTCGCCGGCGGTGTGATCATCGCCGTCGTCGGGGTTCTGCCGCTCATCGGGACGCGACTATCCGACACCGCTGACAGTCTGTTCGGTCCGTTGATCGGGTCCTTCGCGCTGGCTGCGGTGTGTACAACTGCGGTGGCGTGGGTGCTGAGCGCGCTTGTGGCGGGATTCGTGGTGCTGATCGTCTACGACGCGAGTCCGAAGGTTGCGAGCGCTGCGACGGAGGCTGCCGTGCGTGGCTCATTCGGCCGGATCGAGGGCGCGGCGAGTTCCGTGACACTGGTAGCACTCATCTCGGGATTGATCTCGTTGGCGATCGGATTGCCGAACCTCGCGTCGAGCGACGACGAATCATCGGTCATCGAGGAATTGCTCTCTGCGCAGGTCGCGTGTCTGCTCCTCGTGTTGATGCTCGGCTTCACCGTCGAGTCGGTGAGGATCGCGGCGGAAATCCTCGGGTCGCAGGTGCGTGTCATCGGATGGCTGGGCTCGTTGGTGATCGTGCTGGTCACGTTCTACCTCGCGTCGACGGCAGGGCCGTTCTCGCCGGTCAAACTGACGCGCAACATCCTGGAGGCGTGGCTACCCGCGGAGGTCGACGGAGTGCCGAGGGCGCAGGTGGTGGCCGACGTGCTACCCGCGCAGAGCTATCTGTGGACGATGCTCGCCATAGCCCCGTTCGTGATCGTGGCGTGGCTGGTCACCGCGTGGCGGCTCGGAGCGCTGCGCAGCCTGCGCACCGAGGTCCGTGTCGCCGCAGGACAGGAGACGCCGAAAACCGATCAGCCCGAGTAGCGCTGCGAGTGCTGGCGGTCGTCGAGGTCGACGTCGGAACCGTCAGAGAGCGAGCCCGACGACGGAGTCGAACCGTCCGACGTCGAATGCCACTCGTCGGATCCCGTGGATGTCCGGTCTGTGGGGAGACTGTCGGTGGCGGTACTGCCGGTAGGGCCGCTGCCGATGTCGTCATCGTCGTCATCATCGTCGAAATCGGCCGGGGCGAAGCCGAAGGAGTCGATCTCGTCGGCGGCGGCGTCGTCGACGGCGTGATCGGTCTCGTCGAACTCGTCGTCTTCGCGACCTCGACGCCAGCCACCCTTCATCGGCGGTGCCTCACCGAAGTGATCGGGATCGCCGGAGCCGTACCAGGCGACGAGCACCGCACCGACGACCGCACCGACGAACCCGACCAGGGCCAGCCAGCCGAGGCCGGGTTTGGCCTGGTCGCCGAGGAACATGACGCCGATCAGGCTCGGTCCTGCGGTTTCGCCGACCACGAGCACGGCCGTGACGCCGTTGACGGCGCCGAGCTGCAACGCGACCGTCTGCACGAAGAATCCCACGGCGCCGGCGATCGCGATGGTCCAGGCTGCGGGGTCGAGCAGTAGCCGGACCGGATCGAAGGGGTGGACGCCGTCGAGTATGCGGACCGCGATGGCGATGACGCCGAACAGCAGGCCGGCAGCGGCACCTCCTGCGATCGCCCCGTGTCGGCCGAGCCGGTACACCGAGAGCAACGCCAGTCCGCTCAGGACGATGGTGGCGGAGAACAGCATCCAGTGGAATCCGCGCCCACCGGAGTCGCCCGT
The DNA here is from genome assembly GCF_000248075.1 of Gordonia otitidis NBRC 100426. Lineage (GTDB taxonomy): Bacteria > Actinomycetota > Actinomycetes > Mycobacteriales > Mycobacteriaceae > Gordonia > Gordonia otitidis. The sequence goes on from NZ_BAFB01000082.1 coordinate 24,973, forward strand.
CTGATGCGACGACGACATACCGAGCAGGCACAGGGAGAAGACGACGAGCCAGATCGCGATCCAGTCCCTCGTGTGGAGCGCGATGTTGAGCATGATGGTGCCCAGCAGTGCGGTGATCACCAGGTTGGCCGAGACGATCGTCTGTGACAGGAACAGCGGAAGGTAGCGCGCTGCGACGGCACCGCCCGCGAAACCGACGGTCACCAGCACGGTGCCGAGGATGAAGGCGGGATCGACGAAGGTCGACGCCGTCGAGCGAAGTGTCGGCCCACCTGCTGCGTTGGTGGTCTCGATGCCCTCATCCCGTTCGGTCTGAGCAGCGCGACGTGCCCCGAGGGCGCGCAACACCGTCGACATGCCGTATGCCACCGCGGCGAGGCTTGCCGCGATGACGCCGATGAGGAACATGTCACCAACCTCTCCGTGTGTAGTGACGTCACCGGTGCACCAACGCTGATGCACTGACGTCGCCGACGTTCACTGACGTCGCCGTACCGTGGGCGTCTCACCGCGGCACCGACGGTCCGCAGATGCTCGACTCGACCCACCGGTGGACGACCCGGCAGCCGATGAGGTGCTGGCCTGTGGAAATCGCCCGTTGGCGGACCACCCCTCAACCACAACTCACATGTCAACGGTCGGCAAGCGAATTATTATTCCTCTCTCAGTATCCACGTGGGCACCGACAACCTCACACGCACCCGTCGGCGCACACCTGTGTGCGGAGTGTCCACGGTGCTCGCCCCTCACGATCGGCTGCCGGCCACTGACTAGACTCGCGATGTGGCGTCCACTCCGAAGAAGCATGTACTGATCACCTTCGGTCGGTCCTTTCTCACGCTGAATCTGGCACGACTGATGTCAGCGGCGGGTCATCGGGTCACCGTTGTCGACAGCATCCCGATCGGGGTCAGTCGGTTCTCCAATGCGGTCGACGCCTTCCACAAGGTGCCCGCGCCGAAGTTCGAGCCCCGCGACTACTGCCGTGAACTCGCCCGGATCGTCACCGACGAGAAGGTCGACATGGTCATCCCCATCCACGAGGAAACCGACATCCTGTCGATGATGGTCGGGCTGTTCCCCGCGGAGTGTGAGGTGTTCCTCTCCGACTTCGACACAGAGAACAAGCTCCACAACAAGTACGACTTCCAACGCGAACTGGTGTCGTTGGGGATTCCGACGCTGAAATTCGCCGTCGTCGAGGGACCCGACGACGCCGCCGCACTCGACTTCGACGTCCCGTTCGCGCTCAAGCAGTGCTACTCGCGCGGGTCGCAGAAGGTCCACAAGATCACCCCGGGTGAGAGCCTCGACTGGGTCGAATACGACCCGACGAACCCGTGGCTTGCGCAGGAGTGGAAGGACGGCAAGCGGTACTGCACGTACTCGGTGTGCCGCGAGGGCAAGGTCAACGCGCATGCGACCTATCCGGTCAGCTATGCGATCGGTGGCAGTTCATGCCTGTCATTCACCTCGATCAAGCATCAGGCGATCTTCGACTGGGTGTCGGAATTCGTTGCGGCCGAACGTTTCACCGGACAAGCGGGGTTCGACTTCATCGAGGGCGCCGACGGCAGTCTCTACTGCATCGAGTGCAATCCCCGATCGACGAGCGGGATCATGATGTTCCGCCCCCACAACGACGTTCCGTCGGCGTTCTTCGGCGACAACGACCACCTGATCGTTCCCGACTCCGACGTCGACCGCATGATCGGACTCGGCATGCTCCTGTACGGGTGGACGAAGGCGTCACGACAGGGCCGATCGATGCGGCAATTCTGGAAGGACTTCCGCGACTCCGAGGACGTCATATTCGAGCGCGATGACATGAAGCCCGGCGTCATGTTGCCGGCCGCCTACGCGTGGATCCTTCGCGATTGCCGCCGATATCACGTCGGCCTGGCCGAGGGGTTCATGCACGACCACGAGTGGGACGGCCACCCGATCTGACGGTCACGGGGTCCGCAGCGTCGAATCAGATGGCGTCGAATCAGATGGCGGCGGATCAGATGGAGCAGGATCAGATGGCGTCGGGGTCGAGTTCGATGCCCTGCACGTAGACTCGCGCGATCGCGGGTTCGCGCATGCCCATCAGGAGAGCGAAAAGCGTCTGATCACGCGCTCTTTCGGGATCGTCGTCGCGAACCCCGTTGTGCAGCATACGTTCCAGCGGGGGCCATCGATGGGGTTCGATCACCAGGAAGTCGGCTTCCTTGCCGACGTCGAAGTTGCCGAAGCGTGATTCGGCGTCGAGAGCCCGTGCGCCCGCCAGGGTTCCGGTGAACAGCATCTGTGCCGGGTGCATGGCGACGCTCGCCTCGCCCGGTTCTGAGATGTGCACCTTGTAGGCGTCGCCTGCGACCTTGGCGATGAGCCATTCGTCGCCTCCGCCGCAGTCACTGCCCAACGCGATGGTGACCCCGGCGTCGACGGTGCGCTTCCACGGCATCGTGCCCGACCCGAGGAACAGCTGAGAGGTCGGGCAGTGTGCGATGGAGGTTCCTGTCTGCGCCATCCGCGCCAGTTCTGCGTCGGTGCAGTGCACACAGTGGGCGAGCACCGTGCGTCGGCCGAGCAGGCTCTCGCCGCCGACGGCCGAGCCGGGGAGGAACTTGCCGTCGTAGGTGTCGAGATACGACTCGACCTCGAAGAGCTGTTTGACCAGATCGATCTCACCGGTGCCGGGGCGATTGTTCTCGTTGAGGTGAGTGTGGACGTAGACCCCACGATCGCGGACTTCGGCGTACAGGTCACCCAGGTTGGCCAGCGTCTCGGTGGTCACCGACAGCGTGAAGCGCGGCACGATCGCCGTGAGGAGTCGCGCAGTGTCGGGGTCGCCGGTGTCGGCCGCGTGCCAGCGGTCGATCTCGGCGGTCGTCAACGCGATCGCGTCAGCCTCGGACGTGAGTAGTGGTGCAGCCGACTCGGGTCCCTGCGTCTGGATGCCGCGGCCGCTGACGATGCGTAGTCCGGCTCGCTGCGTGACGGCGAACAGCTCGTCCTGTGCGTCGGGGAAGGCCGAGCCGAACACCATGGCAGCCGTGGTCCCCGCAGCGATCCTGGCGCGGGTGAAGTCGCGGGCGATGGTACGGGCGAAGGCGGGATCCGCAAGGCGCGACTCCGCGGGGAAGATGCAGTTGTTCAGCCATTCCAGCAGCTGACCGCCGCCGTAGGCGTTGAGCTCGTAGGTTTGCGGAAAGTGCACATGCGTGTCGACGAAGCCCGGGAGCAGGAACGCCTCGCCGTGATCGACGACGGTGTCGCCGGGCTGCGCGGGCAGCTCGCCGTACGGGCCGCAGTAGTCGATGCGTCCGTCTGCGGTGACGGCGAGTGCTCCGTCGGGAATGTCGACGAGCGCGGTATCGGCGTCGGTCACGCTCGGCGACCCCGCGATGTGCATGATGCGGCCACGGTGGACTGATCGAGTGGCGTTGGTTGTCACCAAGAGACCCAATCACAGGTTGCGCGATCCGGCTTGTCGACGTAGCGCGTTCTGCCGGTCACCGAGGCGTCGCGCGCGGTGCGACATCGATGACTCGCAACTGCAGCATCGCGGCGAATCGGGCCTCCGGGTCGGAGAGATCGATTCCGCTGATCTCGGCGGCCCTGCGCAGTCTGTACCGAAACGTGTTGGGGTGGACGAATTGCGTGGCCGCTGCAGCGGGGATGTCGCCGAATGCGTCGAGCCACGCCCGCAGGGTCTCCACCAACATCGTGTTGTGTCCGGCGTCGTGTGCGATCAACCTGCCGATCGGCCCGGACGGTTCGTCTCCGCGTGCCGCGACCATGTCTTTGAGGTCGATGAGCAGCGAGTGCATGTGCACATCGTCGAATTCGGCGATCTGCCCGAGTCCGGGTTGGTGTCGATCGAGTAGGACTCGTAGCGCGCGGTCGGCGTTCGACCGCGCGGTGGCGAGCTCTTCCGGGCGCGAGGCAACCGTCCCCACTCCGATGACCGCGTGCGACCCGTCGCCTGCTCGGTTCAGGAACTCTGCCGCGACGTCGATGGCGTGGCGTCGTGCTCGGGGGCCGTCGGCGAGCGGCACCAGCGCGTAACAGACATCGCCGATCAGGGCGACCGCCGCGCGCGGGTGCGATGCGCTGATGTGCAGTGCGAATCCGGACGTGAGTCGTTGCTTGATGGCAGCCCGGTCCGCTGCCGCCCGTGATCTCGTCGGGGCAAGGTCGCCAGCACCGCCCTCGCCTCCAACCTCACCACCGGTGCCGCCCTCCCGACCGCCGCCATCACCTCCACTGTCGTCTTCGGCGTCGGATTCGAGGAGGTCCATCGCCAGCACCGCGACCGGACGGTCCCCCATACCGAGTCGTCGCACGGCATCGCGCGTGCCGGGTCCGCCGCGCAGTGCCGTGGTGACCAGATCGGCCTTGAGGCGACGCGCACCGTCGTCGCCGTTGCGAATGGTCATCATGTGGAGGGCGACGAGTTTTGCGGCGTCCGTGAGTGCTCGAAGTCGGTCATCGCTCAACGGTTCGCGTACCGCGGCCCAGATCGATCCGAGCACCTCGTCGCCGGCTCTGACGGCGACCGCTACGCGTGGCAGCTGGTCCGGCGCCGCGGGCTCCGGCTGAATCCAGACCGGCTCGTCACTGGCGTACAGCTCGCGGAACACTCCCTGCTCGACCATGGCGTGCGTGAATCTGTCAGGCACCTGGCGCCCGAGGATCGTCTCCACCCGCGAGGAGTCCGCCTCGTCCTGACGGGCCGAGAACGCCACCACGCGCGAATCACGATCCTCGATGGTGATCGGAACGTCGATCAGGGCGGTGATCGAGTTGGCGAGTGCGAACAGGTCGCCGGAGACGACACCACCGAGGCGGTCCGATTCGCTGATGCCGACGGTGTCGTCGGCGATGAGGGTGCGGATCATCGTCGCCAACTGCATCCACGACGCGCCGGGCGCCAGGCCGAGCAGCGCGATTCCGGAGGCCGCTGCGGCGCTCTCGACCTCGTCGGTGAGAAGTACCGGTGAGCGCACGACGAGCGCCGCGGCGCCCCGCTGTCCCTCTCGTCGCAGAGCGGTGAGCGCCGACACGATGTCACCGGGTTCGTGGATACCGATCCCGAGCACGATGGCCTCATCAGGTTGCGCCGAGTCGTCCAGCGGATCGTAGAAGCCGACACCGCCGACGGGCACGGACAGTCCTACCGGTGCGCAGAGGGGTTCCAGGAACGTATTGCCCAGGTCGGTGAGAATCCTGCCGAGGGATGACCGCGGCAGCTGCTCGGCCATGATGGTCACCTCTCGCCGGCTCGGTGGCTGTTCAGCCAAGTTACCGGGCCGTCGGCGAGTTCCTGGCTGCGACACAGGTCATTTCGACGCGGAGTCCGAGCGGTAGACCGGCGACGCCGATCGCGGTGCGGGTGGGGACGTTGGGTTGATCGGCGAAGAAGTCGGCATACTCCGCGTTCATCGCGGCCCATTCGTCGATGTCGGCCAGGTAGCAGGTGACCTGGACGAGATCCGACAGCTCCCAACCGCAGTCATCTAGGATCCTTCGGACGTTGTGCAGGGTCTCACGGGTCTGTGCGCGGATGCCGTCGGGGATGCTCCCGTCCGCGGCGAACCCGCCCTGTCCCGAGATGACGAGCATCGGACCGCATTCGATGGCGGTTGCGAACGGTCCCTTGGCATTCGGGCTGGTGAAGTGGCGGCGCCCGTCGTCGTCGATGCTCACCGACATGTGGGCGGTCATGAGTTGAGTCCTTGTCCTGCTTGGTACATCACTTGTCGCCGATCGTGGCGAGGGTTGCCCGGTCGCGGCCGAGCATCGACGGTGTGAGGCCGAGGTCGGCCAGATCGGTCGGGAGCGGCTCGCCGGTGACCAGAGCTGCGCCGAACCGTGCGAGCGCGGGCGCGATCTGAATGCCGTATCCACCCTGTGCCGCGTGCCAGAACAGTCCGTCGACCGTGGTGTCGGGGCCGACGACCGGCGTGCGGTCGGCGACGAAACTGCGCAGTCCTGCCCATGCGGAGTTCACGCTGCGGATGCCCAGGGTGGTCGCGTCGTTGATCGACTCGATCGCGCGAGCGATCTCGAGCTCGTCCGGGCGCGCATCACCGGGCTCCTGCGGGGTCTCGTCGGCAGGTGAGCACAGGTACTGTGCGCCATCGGGTTTGACGTAGAAGTTCTCCGACGCCGCCATCGTCAACGGGATCGCAGCGTCGGTCGTCACAGGTGGGGCGGAGACCATGAATGCGGTTCGACGAAGCGGGCGGATGCCGATGGGCTTGGCTCCCAGCGCTCCGGCGACCCGATCGCACCACGCGCCCGCCGCATTGACGACCGTTTGTGCTCGGTAGCCCGAACCCGCCGCGTCGGTCAGATCCCACCCGTGGCCGGTGTGCGTTGCGTCGACGATGCCCGCGGATCTCACAACGGTGCCTCCGCGTGCGCGAAAGCCGCGTAGATACCACTGGTGCAGTGCGTGCACGTCGAGTTCCAGTGCGGAACGGTCGATCATCCCCAACGTCGTGTAGCCGGGACGGAGCAGCGGGTTGAGCTGCTCGGCGGTATCGCCGCTGACGAGTTCGACGAGATCGTTCCGGGCGCTGATCTCGTGGTGAAGCTCGCGGAGGGCGTGTTGCTCGTCGTCGTTCGCTATCATCAGCAGGTTCAGCGGCTGTGCGACCGGCACGTCGAAATGCCCGTCCTCGTCGGCGAAGAACGAGCGGCTGGCGGTTGTCAGTAGGCGGATCGTCTGGTTGCCGTAGCTTTCGAGAAATGCTGCTGCCGACCGTCCCGTCGAATGGTAGGCGAGGGTCGATTCCATCTCGACGACGGCGACCGATTGGTGTGCGGCGAGTTCGTAGGCGATCGACACCCCGGCCATACCGCCTCCGATGACGACGGTGTCGAAGTGTCGAGTGCTCGACGGGTTGGTACTCACAGTGCCCTCGTGGTTCTTGTGGTTTCCGTGGTTGTCATGGTGTTCGTCCTCTGTTGTCGGTGTTTCGCCGGCAGGTTCTGATTGCTCGACGACTCCGGATGCCGGAGTGCGAAATGCTCAGGCGCGTACTGGTTTACCCGGTAGCCGATCGGTGCGGATCTCACCGTCGCTGACGATCTCGACACCGTTGACGAGGACGTGGTCGAATCCCGTCGACGGCGCGATCGTGTCGGTGTAGGTGGCACGGTCGGTGACCGTGGCGGCGTCGAAGACGACGATGTCGGCATCCGCGCCGACCTGGACCCTGCCCTTACGCGCCATGTCCGGAACTGATGGGGAAAGGATCTGTGCAGGAAGGAGGCTTGCGCGTCGGATCACCTCCATCAGGCTCAGTGCGCCGGTCTCACGCCACAATGTGCGGATCGAGCGACTGAAGGTACCAGCGGTGCGCGGGTGGGTGACGACGTCGGCGGGTAACGGCCAGCGCGAGTCGTCGTATGTCGATGTGCGCCACAGTGGTTCGAATGCGTCGCTGGCGATCGCGGTGTCCTCGAAGACGAGCCCGCGTGTCATGAGATCCCGAGCGGTCGGGTCGTCCTCTTCGAGGAAGTGGACGAAGACCAGTCCGCCCGTGCCGTCCGCACGCGCTGCTCGCAGGTCCGCGGCGCTGGTGAACCGGTGTCCGCTGACGAGGTGTTGTACCGCGAAGGGCGTGATGTCGCGTCGGTCGAGCAGATCCGGCTCGAGGAAGGCGGCGCCGATCCCCGTCATCCCCGAGCCGTAGGGGTAGGCCTCTGTCGATATCCGGGAGCCGAGGGAACGTGCGCGCTCAACGAGGCCGTGCACCCGGTCGAGATGTCGCAGCGACGTGCTGTTGACGTGGCAGTAGTGCATGTGAGCACCGGTTTCGCCTGCGGCCCTGACGATTTCCTCAGCACCGTCGATCGGCGTGTCGGGGTCCTGTTCGACGAGTTCGCGTGCGTGGGTGTACGTCGGCACGCCCCGGGTAGCGGCGAGTCGCGCGACCTCGACGTACTCCGAGGGCCCGACGCGTGGGGCGTACCCGACGAGAACTCCGATACCGAGGGCACCGTCGCTCAGGTCTTCTTCCAACAGTGCCAGTATCCGGCCGACCTCAGCGGTGTTCGCCTCGGCCTGCCAGGCGGGGACTCCCATGTTGAACAGGACGTCGGCGGGATGGCCGGTGGTCGTCACGTCTGCCATCACGTGCATCCGTGCGGCGGCCCAGCTCGCCGAGTAGCCGTAGTTGACGGGACGCCCCTCGATGGCGGCGCGCTCGTAGGCGCGGCCGACCGGGTGTACTCCGCCCTCGAGTTCGAGAGCGGTCGTGACGCCGTCGAGAGCCTGCAGGCGTTGTCCTGCGATACCGAAGCAGTGGCTGTGCATGTCGATGAAGCCCGGTGCGACCACGCGGCCGGAGACGTCGAGCACGCGATGTCCGTCGAGTGGCTCGACACTGACGGCACTGATGGTGCCCCGGTCGATCCCGATGTCGAAGATGCCGTCGGTTCCGCTGTCGGGATCGATCACGCGGCCGCCGTGGAGTACCAGTTCATGCATGGATGAAGCATGCGCCGTGTACACCGCGGACTTTTCGTCGCCGGATCAAAAAATGGACGCCTCATGTTGTGGTGCGCTACGAACCGGCTATCTGTGCGATCGTGCTCGAGCCCCTGCGTGCCCGCCCCTGCGTGCTCCGCAAGCACGGGTATGCGGTCATGTCACATCGAACGCCGGAGTCGTCCCGACGAACGGCGAGAGCGTGCCGTTTGCGCGCTTGACATCGCCGAAGTACCGGATGCGATGGCGTCCGGAGGTACCTGTGCCGGGTGTCCAACTGATGGTCACCACCGACGCCGTCGAACTTCCGGCGGGGCGCTTCCAGGCGAGTTCGGTACCCCAGGTGTCGTCGTCGGCGGCGGCGACCCAGCGTCCCGACTCGTAGCGTTCGACGACGAAGTAGCCGTCGCGGGCCGCACTGCTTCCCGCGCTCACCCTGTGCACCTTGTTGGCGGGATGCGCTCCGCAGAAGTCCACCGAAACCGTCTGGCCCGATCGGTACGACGACTTCGGTGCGCGCACGACGTCGCCGAAACGCTTGCCCGCGATCGGGGTGTCGGCGGGTACCGGTGTCAGCAGATCGGGCTGCGGACTGCGCTGATCCGGCGGGTTCGGCCCGCGCGACGCCGACTTCCCTGCGGCCATCTCCCGCGCGAGTTTGTCGAACTCCTGCATGTACGCGCACAGGGTGTAGCGACCGAACATGGTCTCACCGCCCTCGTACTGCTGTGACAGATACTCCTCGGGGGTCGTGACGTACTGGCTGTACCCGTTCGAGTATCCCTGCAGCAGAACGTTTTCCAGCGGTAGTGCGAATGCCGCCGCGACGATGCGACGCACGCGCAGTCCCGCGGTGATGGTGAACTCGGCGGGAGCGGCTGCCAGCACGAGATCGCCGATGCGAATCAGCTGGATGGGCAGCACCTGTTGAATCCACGGATGCGGTGGCATGTAGCCGAGCGGGAACAACGGAACCTTCGGCGCTTGGATCTGCTGAACCCACGGCGGCGGTGTCACTTTCGACGTCGCGCCGAGTGCTGCGGCGAAGGGAAGCACCATGCCCTCGTTGAGGAACGAGAGCTGACTGCGGGTGTTGTCCTCGGTACTCGTCGCGGCGGCGGCAGCACCCATGATGGCGGGGCTCGTCCGCGCCGGACGTCCGTCGGGGGTGTAGGTGCCGTCGATCGCGATGTCGGACAGGTTCAGGAAGCGGTACGCGTAGGAGACGCCACCGGACATCGACCGTGCGGATGCGAATGCGCGCTCACCGGCGCGGAACTGGCGCTGTCCGATGATGGTGCAGTTGGCTCGGTGATCGTCGGTGGGGCCTGCCGGGTGGAGTTTGCGCACGGCGAGATTCGGTGTCATGTCACCGGCATTGGTTTGCGGGAAGGAGGCGACGACGTCCGGCTTCTGCTGCTCGGCCAGATACGAGGCGTAACCCTTGTTGTCGACGGAGATGAGCGTGTTTGCGTCGGTCAGTGATGTACCGTGCGTGGCGAACCAGGTGATCTCACCGATCACATTGCCGCTCTGCCGAAGTCGCAGTGATGTCACCTGTGGGTCGATGTGTTCCGGGAAATGACGCCGATCAGGCGTGGGATTGTTCACAAACGCCTGCAGCGAGCGGTTCGCGCTGGCGTCGTGTAGTTCGGAGTGCCCGAGCTCGAGCGTCCCCGGTGCCAGGCTGTGATGTGCCGCAACGATCGCGTCGACGATGCCGGCGACCTCGGCGCGGTAGGAGTTCTCGCGATGGCCCAGTGCGGCAAGGACATAGGCGTAGTCCCAGGCGGTGCCTCCGCAGGAGTTGTGGTTGTGGGTCGCGTTGAGGTTGACGTTGTCCTCGGAGTAGAGGTTGCCGAATCGACTGCGTAGTTCCTTCATGACACCGACGCGGTGCGACTCGAACAGGCAGGCCAGGTCGGCGTTGACGAACACCACCCGTGCGCCCGACGCGGCGTCGGCGATGATGTACGCCCGTGCCCAGACCCGTTGCAGGAGCCCTGTTGCCACCTGACTGAGATCGGAGTAGCCCATCATCCCTTGGCCGGCAATGGCACCGGTGAGGTCGCCTTTTCCCGCGCCGACGAGGTACCCGGATGGTGGTGCTGCCGATGCTGTTCCGCTACCCGCAGCGCCGAGCGCCGCGGTTCCGATCAGTCCCGCTCCGACGGCGCCTGCCGACACCCCCAGGAAGCCGCGGCGACTCACCCTGCCTGGCGCGGCCGTGTGCCCGGAACTGCTGTGTGCGTCATTGCTGTGCCCGGAACTGCGGCTCGCTGAACTCAACTGTGACCCCCTGGGTGGACAATACTTGTGACTGGACGTGGACGAGAGAAGTGGATATGGCGGAGTTTCGTGGTCAACGGTCAACGGTCAGCGGTCAGGGGTCAGCGCACAGTGCGCACCAACAACACGGACAGACCGCCGAGAATCCCGAAAACCGCTGAGGTGACGAATAATCCGGTGAAGCCGCCGGTGGCCTCGACCACTGCGGCACCGACCAGCGGTCCGAGTGCCTGCGGTACGGCCATGGCGATGTTCATGATGCCGAGGTCCTGACCGTTGTGTTGCGCGTCGGGTAGCACCTGTGTCGCCAATGCCTGGTCGACGCCGAGGAACGCGCCGAACCCGGCACCGAGAAGGGCTGCGGCGACCATGGTCATCGGGAGGTCGGCGACAGCAGCGATACAGATCGCGGCAGCACCCTGGCACACGCCCGCGGCGAGGACGAAGGGTTTACGACGTCCGACCAAGTCGCTGAGTTTGCCCGACACCAGGGCACTGATGACCACGAAGACCATGTACACCGCTGACACCAGCAGGATGTCGTTGTCGGCGTCGGAGGAGTGAAGTCCGAACTTGAGGAAGAAGAAGAGCAGAGATGTGCCGAGTGCATTGCCGAGATTCACCAGGATGCGCCCCAACAGCGTCCAGCCGAAGTCGGGATGCTCGCGAGGCGAGATCCAGAGTTCGGAGATGATCGTGCGGGGGCTGAGTCTGCCCTTGTCGTGGCTCGGACACGGCGGATCGTTCAGATACAGCACGAACGGTGTCACGCAGACGATCAGCAGGACCGCGAACAGTGCGTATGACGGCAGGAAACCGAGGCCGAAGACCGACACGAGTGCGATGCCGACGATCGCGCCGATGGCCTGCGGAGCCGACACCCAGCTCGACACCACTCCGCGCTGGAATACGGGGACCTGATCACTGATGAGTGCCGTCAATGCCGCCGAAGCAGCACTGAAACCGGTCAGCGCGGCACACCACCCGATGGTGATGGCGACGATGTTGTCGGAGAATCCGAGCGCTAGCAGCCCCGCTGCGAAAAGCGCTGTCCCGCCGACGATCCACGGCCGGCGTCGGCCGTAACGGCTCGTCGTGCGATCCGACAGGGAACCCGTCAGCGGAAACGCGACGAGCGCGAAGACGGCGGAGATACCGGAAACCACACCGAAGGTGAGAACGCTTCGCTGCCAGTTGCTCTCGTCGACGCTGTTTCCGATCTCGAGCCAGTCGTTGATCTGGTCGGGCAGGGTGAGCTGGAACGGTGCGAGCTGTGCGAGCCAGATGCCGAGCCATGACAGGCCGAACAGGCCGATCCACCGGGTGCTGACTCGCTGCCACGGAAGGGTAGACGCCTGGTGCGAGTCGGGTTCGACGGTCACCTCCGGTTGGCCTCGGACTCGGCGGGTGCGGCCAGTGTGACGATGGCGGCCACGAGAAGATCGATGTTGCGGCGCGCGGCCTCGGTGTCGCGATCGGTCAGCCACGAGAGGGTCAACCCGTCGATCGCCGAGGTGACCAGATGAGCCACCTGGGGTAGAGGCAGTTCCCAGGTGATGGACATGCGGTCGCCGAGGTAGCTCAGGGCATCGGCGACGGCGGTCCGATACGTCTGCCACTGCTTGCTCACCGCCGCGCGGTCGTGGCGGATCGCGTGTGTCGCCACCTCGAGCAGCGCGAGCTCGCGCGCGGGGTCGTCCTCGAGCATGCGGAGGTAGCCGAGCATGGCTTCGCACAGGACTTCGTGCAGTGTCGCGTCGTCGGCCACCATGTCGGCGGAGAGGACGGCGGTGAGTCGTTCCTGCTCGGTGATGTGGGCGATGACCTCGTTGATCAGTGCATCGCGTGACGAGAAGATGTAGAACAGGGCGCCCTGAGGCATGCCGGCCTCGCCGACGATCGCTCGTGTGGTGGCGGCCGCGAGGCCGTCTCGGGCGATCACCCGTACGGCGGCGTCGATCAGCGCCTGACGTCTGTCCTCGAAGGTCATTCGGCGCATAGATCCCCCAGTTCACCGCGTGTGGACGCACACCGGGCCGTGGTGTGCGCCTCGGTCCGGTTCGCAGCGCGTCGACTCGAGCATCTCGATTCACGGCCGCAGTCGGTTCCCGTCAGTTGACCATATGGTCAACTGCGGACAAATGTGCGGGATCGACGCGATTTCCGCAACAGGAGGCCGCCGAATTAACCACCGCGCAACGCGGGCACGCCTGCTACCGGGCCGGAAGGGTTCCGGTCCGGTAGCGAGCCCGTGGCAGGTCAGGCGGCTTCGTAGTCGCCGACGCTCACGAGCGTCCCGGCGCGCAGCATCGAGATGATCTCGTCGGCGATGCCGGTGGGATAGCTGCCGTCGGGTGAGCTCTCGGCGGGTGGGGGCGTGAACTCGGCGCGTCGTCGGAGAAGTCGATCGTCGACGATGCTGCCCAGATCATGCATGTGGTTGGTGCGTAAGGAGCCAGCTGTTCCCACTGGATTGCTGTTCGGGCGCCATCCGTAGCGGCCCCGGTCCGGGCCGTCGGGAATCTTCTCGGTGGTGAACTGCTCGGGCTTGTCTCCTACGGCGCGGTTGTGGGGACCGCAGGCTGGGGCGAGCTCGTCGATGTCGGTGCGTCCACCACGAGCCCAGTCCTGCTCGGCGTGATGGATCTCGACGTGGCTGAATGGGGCGGGGCAGTCGGGCTTGGAGCATCCGCCGTAACCGGCGAACAGCATGAACCGCTGTGACTGGCTGGCCAGCCGCTTGGACGTTCCGAGGTAGAGCGGCGCCCCGGTGTGTTCGGAGAAGACGGCCAGGTGCATCACTGACTGTGCCGCGAGCCGGATCAGGTCGGGCATGGGGATGTCGGCGCCGGTCGTGGTTTGTCCGACGCCCGCGTACTCCCGCAATTGGGTGTCGGAGATCCGCACGATCAGATGCGGTGGCAGCCCGCGGTGGCTCGCGCCGATGAGCCCGCCGTCGAGGACCGCCTTGAGTAGTGCGCCGAGCGCGTCGTGATTGCGTTGCGCAGGCGTTCGGTTGTCGCGTGCGGCAGCTTCGGTGAGTATCTCGGCGTCGACATCCACACTCGAGCCGGTCGGGGAGGCGTCGTCGTCGGGATTGTTCATCCCGGGCGCCGCCCACGCGGCGAGGACGACGTCGAGCATTGCTCGGGTTGTGGGGTCGAGCGTGGCGAGCAACTGTGACATCGATTGTGCGTCTTGGTTTCCGACGGTCAGTCTGCGTTGACGTTTGCGGTCTTTGTCGTCGGTGATCGTGCCATCAGGGTCGAGGTGGGCGAGCAATCGCGTTCCCGCGGCGATGATCTGGCGAGGCGCCAGCTTCTGCGAGAAGTCGACCACCTCTGCCTCTGCGCGGTTGAGGTCTTCCGGATCGAGGTTCTCGGGGATCTTGTTCAACACCTCGAGAGCTGTGCCGAGGTGATCGACCCCGAGCGTGCCCTCGCGAAGTGCCGCAGCGAGCTGTGGATACACGGGCGGCTTCTTGTCGCCGGTGATCGTGTAGGTCTCGCAGACGGCTTCCATCGTGCGCATTCGCTTGTATGCGTTGGGGATACGCAGTGGCCCCATCATGAAGTCGCGCAACGAGATCACGCCGACCGAACGGTAAGCGGCACGATCGGAGACATCCATGATCCGATCGTTACCGATGGAGATCATGCGCCGCACCGCGCGTTCGTGCTCGATGGCCATCGCAGCGACCTCGGCTTCGGGGGCAGTGGTGGTGTCGACCTCGTCGAGTTGATCGAGCAGCGCATGTAGCTGCTCGTACAACGCAATTGGGTTCTGCGCGTGCGGTTCTTGGATGTGGACGCCAGCGTCCTCGGCAACCGGATTCTCGGCGCCTAGTGCGTCGTCTCCCGGCTCGTGTGTACCCATCGCCACCCCGATTCGATACGAACAAATGTTCTATATTTAGAGTAGCTCCGCCTCGAGTTATGTCAAGAAGAATTCGGATATTCATCGAAATTGTCTGCGGTGCAGCGATATATGCGTAGACGGACGCCTCCTTGACTCTGGAGGTGCCGGACGCGAGGCTGGTTCACATGGTCATCACCGCCGACGACACCTCGGCCTCTCACGCCAGACTCGCGTACGAAACGCTCGAGCCATTCCACGTCCTCGCGTACTTCAATCCTGGACTCACGGCTGCGCAGGAGGACACGGGTCTCGATGCGCACGCGTTCTACGTCGGGGCACGCGGGGCGCCTCTCGGTGAATGTTCCGCCCCGGTGGTGGTCTCGTCGTTCTACAACTTCGCGCCCGACCTGATCACGACGGCCTGGGAGTCGGCACGTGCTGTGGGAGTCGAGACGATCGCGCGCCGTCGCGAGCAGATGCTCGACTCAGTGCTCCGCGACATCCTCGGGGACAAGCTCGATGATCCGGAGATGTCGGCGTTGGCCGGGCACTACCTCGACATCGCGTCGGATCTGCCACTCGGCGGCAGACCTCTCGCATCCTCTTGGGCCGCTTCCACGCCGCCGGAGACACCACACCTCGCGCTGTGGCATGCGCTCGCCGTACTCCGGGAGTGGCGGGGTGACAACCACATCGCGGTGCTCGTGACCCATGGACTCGACGGACTCGATGCGGCCGCATTCCACGAAGCGCAACTGCCCGATCCGTCGATCCGTCGTCGAATTCTGGGTCGAAAGCTGACGCAACTGACACGCGGTTGGTCGGACGACGACTGGGAGGCGTCCGTCGATCGGCTCGTCGGTCGTGGGCTGGCGACGAGAATCGACGACGCGCACCAGTTGACCGAGTCCGGTATGGATCTGTACCGCACCATCGAAGTCGAGACCGATGCCGTCACCGGCCAGGCATGGTCAGGTGCAGGCGTCGAGGCTCTGTTGGAGCGAACGCGTCCGTACGTGAAAGCCGTCATCGACGCCGGAGTGCTGCCGGGCACCAGGAAGAAGTAGGTGTTCCGGTACTGCCGAGCGCTTCCTCCACCAATCCCGCCATCAAGGATGTCCGCACGGAGTAGACGTGGATCATGGACGATCTCGAGGCCGTCAAGGCACTGAAGTACCGGTATCTGAGAACTCTCGACACCAAGGACTGGGTCGCTTTCGCCGAGACGCTCACCGAGGACGTCGTCGGCGAGTACGGCGAGTCGCTGTCGTTCGCTGACCGCGACGAACTCGTCGGGTACATGCGCACCTCTGTCGGGCCGGGTGTCATCACCGAACACCGGGTGAGCCATCCGGAGATCCTCATCGACGGCGACACCGCAAGCGGCAGGTGGTACCTGCAGGACCGCGTGATCGTGCCCGCGTTCTCGTTCATGATGATCGGCGCTGCGTTCTATACGGATTCCTACCGTCGTACCGACGACGGCTGGCGCATCTGCTCTACGGGCTACGACCGAACCTATGAGGCGAGCGTCGACCTGCGGGAGATACCGAGTTTCTCCGCCAAGGTCGGACCTGCGGTCGGTTCGGACGCCGGGACGGTCCGGGAAGACGCCGATGTCGGTCACGGTCGTGTTCACTGACAGGGTCGACGCCGGTCGTGTGCTGGGTCCGCTAGTTGCTGACGCGTTGCGGGAGATCGGATTCCGATCTGCCGGCGAGGACAGGCCACCGTTGATCGTCGTCGGGCTCGCCCGGGGAGGCGTACCCGTCGGACGTGAGGTGGCCAACGCGGTCGACGCACCGTTGGACGTACTCGTGGTGCGCAAGATCGGCGCGCCCGATCAGCCTGAGTTCGCGATGGGCGCGCTCGCCGCGGGGCAGGTACTGATCACCGACGACGTGCCGCGTCGACTCGGAGTGTCGGCCGAGCAGTTGCGTGAGATCATCGGCGCGGAGAACAAGCTGCGCGTACAACGCGAGAACACGTATCGCGCTGGGCGACAGCCGATTTCGTTCTCGGGCCGTGTTGTGGTGTTGGTCGACGACGGCATCGCGACGGGTGCGACGATGGCCGTCGCCGTGCGTGCCGTGCGGGCGGCAGGAGCCGTCGGTGTCGTCGTCGCCGTACCGGTGGCCCCGCGAGATGCGGTGCACAGATTCGAGACTGACGCGTCCGTCGATCGTGTCGTGTGCGTCGACGTCCCTGCCCCCTTCCGCGCGGTCGGCCTGTCGTATCACGACTTTGGTGAGGTGGCCGACAGTGAGGTCGTCGCCTGTCTCGGTGCATGACCGACTGTGGTGAACCGGGCAGCGCGACGCTGGATGTGGTGCGCTTCGTCGCGCCAACGTCGTGGCATCTGGGGGTGGAACGTCAGTGACGTGTAGTAGACGCGCTTGGCGAGTTCGACGAGCACGAGATAGGCCACCACCATCGAAGCGAGAAAGACGTAGAAGGTCCATGGGAGTACGACGAACCCGAGAATATGACGAAGCGGCGTGAACGGCAGCGCGATGCCGATCGCCACCACCACGAGAACCGAAGCGATCAGCCAGCCGCCTGCCCGACTGCGTAGGAAGGGAATTCGACGTGTTCGGATGGCGAACACGATCAACGTCTGAGTACACAGGGATTCGACGAACCATGCGGTATGGAACTCGCTCGCCCCGGCGTGGAAGACGTGAAGCATCACCGCGAACGTCAAGAAGTCGAACAACGAACTCAGTGGCCCGAAGAACAGCATGAACCGCCTGATCGCGGCGATATCCCAATGTGACGGGGAGCGAAGGAGTTCCGGGTCGACACGATCACTCGGGATCGCGAGCTGGCTCGTGTCGTAGAGCAGATTGTTCAACAGGATCTGGCTCGGCAGCATCGGTAGAAAGGGCAGCAGGGCCGACGCGCCGGCAGCGCTGAACATGTTGCCGAAATTGCTCGACGTGCTCATCTGTACGTACTTGATGGTGTTCGCGAACGTTCGACGCCCCTCCGCGACGCCTTTGGCGAGAACCCCCAGATCTTTCTGCAGCATGACCACGTCGGCCGAATCCTTGGCAACGTCGGTGGCGCTGTCCACGGAGATACCGACATCGGCCGCGTGCAGCGCGAGTGAATCGTTGACGCCGTCGCCGAGGAAGGCGACCGATTGCCCGTGTGCGCGCAGAGACGTCACAAGCCGAGCCTTCTGTGCAGGAGTGACCCTGGCAAACACTGTGTATTCACGTGCAACACGATCGAATTCGTCGGGAGAGAGAGCATCGAGTTCCGTGCCGGTGATGGCACCGCCCGAACGCATGCCGAGGTCGTCGACCACCTTGGCGGCCACGACGACGTTGTCTCCTGTGGCCACCTTGACGGTGATCTGCAGTGCTGCGAGCGCAGTGAGAGATTGCGCCGCAGACGCTTTGGGCTTGTCAAGGAAGACCAGAAATCCCTCGAGTGACAGTGCGGTCTCGTCGTTGTCGGTGATAGTGGTGTGGTCTGTGTTGACCTGCTTGGTCGCCACTGCCACCACGCGTGAACCCTCGGCGAACAGTCGATCGAGCGTGGCCTGGCCGCGCTCGCCGTCGACGCAGCGAGCCATGACCCGTTCCGGCGCCCCTTTCACCACGAGTTGTGCGTTGCCGTCTGTGCTCACGGTGACGGCCGACGCCATCTGCCGGTCGTGGTCGAATGGACGCGTGGCGATACGTTCGTACGACGCAACGGAGTCCGCGACGTGTCCGGCATCGCGCCACAGGGCGGCGTCGAGTTCGTTTCCACCCGCATGTATGGCCGAATCGGTGCCCAGCAGTCCGTCGCGTAGTACTTGGTCGTCCGGTGTCCCGTCGGGAGCGAGCGTCGCGGTCAGCGAGATCTTGCCGTCGGTGAGGGTCCCGGTCTTGTCGGTGAGCAGTATGTCGATATCGCCGAGATCCTCGATCGCCACAAGGCGTTTGACCAGCACGCCGTCGTCGGAGAGTCTGCGTGACCCGGCCGCGAGTGCGGTCGTCACGACTGCGGGTAGCAGTTGCGGGGTGATACCGACAGCGATCGCCAGGGCGAACAGCACCGAGTCGATGATCGGTCTGCCGAGGATGAGATTGGCGATGACGATGAAGACGGTGAGGACGATCGCCACTTGGAGCAGGAGGATCGAGAACCTCGACAAGCCTCGCTGGAAAGCGGTCTGCGGTGCCGCCTCGGTGAGTCCGCCGGCGACGGAACCGAACTCGGTTCGTTCACCCGTGGCGACGACGATTCCTGTGGCACTACCGGATTGCACCACTGTCCCCATGTACGCGCAGTCGGAGCGATCAGCCAACGCGGTGCCCGTCGGGACCGCTGAGATGCTCTTGCCGACTGCGGAGGACTCACCGGTGAGTACGCTTTCGTTGCATGCGAGGTCGGTGACGTCGATGAGGCGGAGATCTGCGGGAACGATCTGGCCCAAAGTGAGCGAGACGACGTCGCCGACCACGAGCCCGGTCACGTCGATCGTCGCCGGTTGGCCGTCGCGGATGACTGTGGTGGTGTGGTGGACTCTGTCGTGGAGCGCTTGTGTTGCCCGTGCCGCGCGGAGTTCGTTGAGGAAGCCGAGCAGGACGCTTGCCGCGAGAATCGCTCCGATCACCGCCGCGTCACTGACGTCACCGAGCGCACCTGCGAGCACAGCGGTGACGATGAGCAGGATCATCAATGCGCTCTTGAATTGGTTGAGCAGAATCTCGAACGGATGCACCCGTACGGTCCGCAGCGCATTCGGTCCGTCGTGCTCCAGGCGGGCGGTGGCCTCGTTGGCACTCAGTCCCGTGCGCGAGGTGCGCAGTGCATGCAGCACCTCGTCGACAGAGAGGCATTCAGGGTTTCTCACCGTGCTTGCGGGCGGCATCTCACTGCACCCGCGCCGGTGCACACCTCGACAGGCTCATCAGAGTACGACTCACGACCAAAAGGCTACGACTGGCTGTGCACCCGGGACAGGTGCGAAGGTCACGGTTCGAGGCCGCGCGGCGCGAGTGCGTCGAACAGCGTGCGCATGCATTCGGCGATCGACAGTTCCGGATGCACCAGCCAGTGTTCATGTGCGGCAATCGATGCCGCTATTGCGGCGTGTCCTGCTGCACGAGCCGCCACGTCCTCGACGTCGCATCCGCGGCGGTTCGCGACGAAACGAGTGACCGTGGTGCGCCACCGGCGGACGACCTGATTGGCCTGTGGCTGGACCGCGGGTTCGTAGAGGATCAAGCGTGCGCGGTGGCGTGCCCAGTCATCTTCGGCTCGGCCGTGGTCGAGCGTGGCGATATACGCCGCGGTGATTGCGGCCCACGGGGATTGGTGTGACGGGGAGTGATCGAGGAGCTGTTCGAACAGCGCGTGCTCGGCTTCCGATTCGACCCAGATCACATCCGCTTTGGTCGGGAAGTAGCGAAAGAACGTCCGTCGACTCACGCCGACAGTCGCCGCGATGTCCTCGACGCTGGTCCGGTCGAATCCGTTCTCGACGAAGAGGCGCTGGGCCTGGGCGGCGAGTTCGTGTGCGCTCGTCGACGCAGGTCTGCCCCCACGGTCGACCGGGGTTTCCCTGTCGGGAAGCGTGCGTCGGCCGTCGGAACCCATGTTCACCATCATGGCGTATCGCCGTCGATCACAGGCGTCGACGTTGCGTGGATCAGCGGAAATCGTGAATTCGTTCAGTTTTGACACAAGGTGTCATATCCTCACGCATGAGAGGCAGATCACGCCCGATAGTGCCGATGAAGGAGGAACAGATGAGGACTAGAGCTGCGGTATTGCGTGAGGCTCCAGGCGAGTGGTCAGTCGAGGAACTCGAACTCGACGACCCGAAGGACGGCGAATTGCTCGTCGAGATGGTCGCGACGGGGCTGTGCCACAGCGACGACCACATCTCACACGGAGACATCACTGCGGGGCACCTCCCCGTGGTCGGAGGCCACGAGGGCGCCGGCGTGGTGCGCAAGGTCGGACCGAACGTCACCGGATTCGAGGTCGGCGACCACGTACTGACTTCGTTCATTCCGTCGTGTGGTCGGTGTCGATGGTGTGCGGCAGGTATGCAGAACCTCTGCGACAACGGTGCTCTGATCATGATCGGCCATCAGATGGACGGCACGTATCGGATGCATGCTGACGACGGGAAAGATGTCGCAACCATGGGCCTGCTGGGCACGTTCTCCGAGTGGCAGGTCTACGACCAGATGTCGCTGGTCAAGATCGACAAGGATGTGCCACTGGAGGTAGCGTGCCTCGTCGCCTGCGGTGTGCAGACAGGTTTCGGGTCGGCGGCGACGGCGGGCAACGTGCAGCGTGGCGACACCGTGGTGATCGCGGGCGTCGGCGGCGTCGGTATGAATGCTGTTCAGGGAGCACGCGAAAGCGGAGCGTCGCACATCATCGCTGTGGATCCCGTGGCCGACAAGCAGAAGTGGGCAACGGATTTCGGCGCAACCGATGCATTCGGTTCGATCGACGAGGCGATGCCGCGCGTCGCCGAACTGACCAACGGTCAGGGTGCCGACGTGGTCATCCTGACTGCGAGCATCGTCAGCAACCAGTTGATCGGACAAGGGCTCGGTGCCGTTCGCAAGGCCGGAACTGTTGTGGTGACGGGTATCAGCCCCGAGAAGGAGGAGGGCGTGGTCCCCGGCTTGAACGCCAACAACCTGGCCATGATGCAGAAGCGAATCCAGGGTGCACTCTACGGTATGAAGTCGCCGCGCGAGGCCATGCCGAATCTGCTCGGCATGTACCGCGCCGGCAACCTCAAACTCGACGAGCTGATCACGCGGACCTACACCCTCGATCAGATCAACACGGCGTATGACGACATGCGCGAAGGCCGCAACATTCGCGGAGTCATCCGCTTCGGCTGATCCGAATCCGTTGGTGTGTCGGGTTTTCCGGCGCACCAACGGACGGGTTGAGGGCTCTGTGTTCGGCAGGCGCGGCCGGTTAGGCGGCTGTCTGGTGGGAAGCACGCGTTTGTGCGATGAAGACGACGATGCTCACGGCCTCGAGGATCACCGCTCCCCACAGTGCAGGTCCCACGCTCTGCGCGATCGCCGCTCCGCACAGAGCGCCAACCAGAAAGGCGACCACCACGACGGCAGTCGCGAGTGCGGCCCGGGCCTGGGCTGAGGAGCGACCGCGGACGAGGTCGGCGACCGCTGACACGAAGCGCATCAGATTTCCCGTCGTCGCAATGCTGACGAACGAAATGCCCCCCGCCGTGCGAAACAGTTCGAGACGCAGTCCCCCAACGAACGACAGTGGGATGACGAACAGTGCTGCGGGCGCGCCGACAGGCAAACACGCCAAGACGACGAAGACGAGGAGTTGGAAGACGAGCACGGCTCCGAGCGCCCGTGACGGCAGCGAGGGGGCCAGGGTGCGCAGCACCTGCGCAACAACGAGTCCCGCGAGGTAGGCGAGCAGGGGCCAGGCGAACTTCGCCCACTCGTCGCCCTTCACCACACCCACTGCCAGAAACACCACGTTGCCGGTTTGTGCGAATCCGAAGACCTGATGGCGGAGGTACAGGAACGCGTCGATATAGCCCGCGACCGCGGTCATCAGCACTGCGCTGGCGATGCCGATTTCTCCGCGCGGGAGTACGGGAATGCTGCGCAGGTAGGCCATCAGTTGTCCGTCCCTCGGTCGGTTCGCGTCATGAGAGTACCGACGGGTGGACAGTGGACGCGCGGGTGAACCGTCGACGTGTCATGGCGAAGGCTCTGCCTGACCTGGTCAGACAGAGCCTTCGGTAGACGATGCCAACGGTGCGTCGCCTACCGTGTGCGCCGATCCGCGCCCTTTTCGTTGCGGTCGGGGAGGTTCAGGAGATCACTGCGAATCCGGCGCCCCAGCTGATCTTCTCCGCGCTCGCGAGCGTGAGCTGGAGGAATCCGAGGGACTCGAGTTCACGGGCGCGCTTAAGACTTCCGGCGTCGACGGCCTTGAGGCCGCCCTCGGTGACGAGCCCGATCAGCAGATCTTTGGCGGCGGTGTCGTCGCCTGCGACAAGGACGGTCGTGGTCTGCCCGGAGTCGCCGACCGTACCGGAGTTGAGGGTCGCTGCGAAGGTGGTGTTGAAGGCCTTGAGAACCCGGGACTCGGGTAGCTTGGCGGCCAACTCTGCTGCGGCGCTGGAATCAGCGGGAACCACGAGGGAGTCAAAAGTGGTGAAGTTCAACGGATTCGTGATGTCGACAACCGTCTTGCCCGCGAGTTGGTCGGCGCGCTCGGTCGCGAGGACGTCGAGTTGCGGGTACGGCACAGCGAGCACGACCAGTTCGCCGGTGATCGCAGCCTTGTCGCCGTTGCCGATGATCTGAACGTTGGCGCCACCATTGCCCAGCACGCCGGCAATCGCTTGGCCCATGTTGCCGTTTCCGAAAACCGTTACCTCGGTCATGTCTCTGGTTCCTTCCACTCTGGGGCCCTACGCGGCCCTTCTTCCCATCGCAACCGTAAGCCGCTCGGCACTCTTCCAGGGTGATTTGGAATGACGCACAGATCACATAAACGGACCGTGGTCCGATTACGGTCGCGGGAAAGTCGCAGCGGGGAGAGTGTCCGCGCCAGGACGTCCGTTGGGTACCGGTGTCAGGGAGGCACGTCGTAGTGCACGTTGATGCACGGATGGCGGCTCAGGTACGTGTGCAGCACATTACGTAGCCAGGGGAGGTGATTCAGAAAAACAACGCGACCAGCGGTGACATCACCTGTGAACGTGGAGCCGATGACGGGAATCGAACCCGCGTATTCAGCTTGGGAAGCTGATGTTCTGCCATTGAACTACATCGGCGTGCGAGGTCACTCGCGAACGACAGCCTAGCAAACCCAGGGTCCAGTGCACGTGACCGGTCGCGATGTTGTCTCTACCCTCGGAGGGTGATTCCGCGTTGGTGGGCCCGACACGGACACGATCTTGGGAGGGCACTGATGGACTACCGCAACTCAACGGCGCTCATCACTGGAGCGAGTGGGGGTATCGGCGAGCAGTTCGCGCGTGCTCTCGCCGCGCGCGGCGCCGACCTTGTCCTCGTCGCGCGCAGCGAGGACAAGCTGGTCGCGCTCGCAGGCGAGCTTTCGTCGCGCTACGGAATACGTGCCGAGGTGATCCCAGCCGACCTGTCGGTTCCGGGTGCAGCCGACAAGGTGGTGGCCGAAGCAGACGGTCGTGGCCTGCGCGTAGACGTCCTGGTCAACAATGCCGGCTTCGGAACCTTCGGCTACCTCGCGAAGGCCGACCCTGCGCGGATCCGTGACGAGGTCCAGCTCAACGTAGGCGCCCTCACAGATTTCACCACCATCTATCTCCAGCGAATGGCCGAGGTCGGCCGTGGAGCAATCCTCAACATCGCAAGCAATGCTGCTTTCCAACCTGTCCCGCGCATGGCGGTGTACGCCGCGACCAAGGCCTACGTGCTCTCCCTCAGCGAGGCGCTGTGGTCGGAGGGTAGACGAGCGGGCGTGCGGGTTCTGGCGGTCTGCCCGGGCGCCACCGACACCGAGTTCTTCGACGTCGCGGGCGACGGCTCGGCGATGAAGCAACGACGCTCCACCGAGCAGGTCGTCGACACCGCCCTCAAGGCACTCGACGAGGGCAAGCCCAGCGTCGTCGACGGTCTTCTCAATCGGATCGGTGCGTATGGCGCGCGGTTCGCCCCACGTCGCCTGGTGCTCGCCATCGCCGAACGCACGGTGAGCTGACCGACCGTCGACCTTCGACGCATCGGCCAGGTCCGATACGCTCGCAGGCGTGCTGCTCTCCGATCGTGACATCCGCTCCGAGGTCGCCGACGGGAATCTGGCGATCGATCCGTTCGATCCGTCCCTCGTGCAGCCGTCGAGCGTCGATGTCCGGCTCGACAACCTCTTCCGGGTGTTCAACAACACCCGATACACACACATCGACCCCGCACAGCGCCAGGACGAACTGACCACGCTGGTCGAGCCCGCCGATGGCGAACCCTTCGTCCTACACCCGGGCGAGTTCGTCCTCGGCTCGACGCTCGAGATCTGCACCCTGCCCGACTACCTGGCCGGCAGACTCGAGGGGAAGTCCTCGCTCGGTCGTCTCGGCCTATTGACCCACTCGACGGCAGGGTTCATCGATCCCGGTTTCTCCGGCCACATCACGCTCGAGTTGTCGAATGTGGCAAACCTGCCCATCACGCTGTGGCCCGGCATGAAGATCGGACAACTCTGCCTGTTCCGGCTCAGCAGCCCGTCGGAGAACCCGTACGGTAGCGCGGCAGTCGGGTCGAAATACCAGGGTCAGCGCGGTCCCACTCCGTCGAAGGCATATCTGAACTTCATCCGCGACGCCGGATAGACGACTGCTGTTCACCGAGGGTCCGCGACGTTCACATGGGCGCCTGCGACTGGCCACGCGCTCGTAGCGAGCTGGCAGATCGACCCACGTAGTCATCCAGGTATGAAGCTGACAGTGATCGGTTGTGGATACCTCGGGGCGACACACGCAGCGTGCATGGCCGAGCTCGGACATGACGTCCTCGGCGTCGACGTCGACCCCGCCAAAGTGAGTCGGCTCTCCGCAGGCGAGGTTCCATTCTTCGAGCCAGGGCTCGCAGACATCCTGCGCCGCAACATCTCTGCAGGCAGGCTGGCGTTCACCACCGATGCGGTCGCCGCTGCGGGGCACGGTTCGGTGCACTTCATCGGTGTGGGAACACCTCAGCGTGCTCGCGGACATGCCGCCGACACGTCGTACGTCGAGGCCGCGGTCGACGCGTTGGTTCCTCACCTGCGCGGCGATCACCTCATCGTCGGCAAGTCGACCGTGCCCGTTGGTACTGCGACGGCTCTCGCACGGCGGATCGACACACTGACTGCTCCCGACTCTGCTGTCGCGCTCGCGTGGAATCCCGAGTTCCTGCGTGAGGGATTCGCCGTCGAGGACACGCTGCGCCCCGACCGCCTGGTCATGGGCACCGACCCCGACTCCGATTCGAGTCACGCACTCGAAACGCTTCGCGAGGTCTATCGCGACATCATCAACACTGGCCTTCCCGTCATCGAAACGGACTGGTCCACAGCAGAATTGGTCAAGGTATCGGCAAACGCCTTTCTCGCCACGAAGATCTCGTTCATCAATGCGATCAGCGAACTCTGCGAGATCGTCGGCGCCGACGTGTCCACACTCGCCGACGCGATCGGACACGACAAGCGGATCGGACGTCGGTTTCTCAACGCGGGTCTGGGATTCGGCGGTGGCTGCCTACCCAAGGACATCCGCGCGTTCGAGGCTCGCGCCGAAGAACTCGGCGCGCACGGTGCCCTGCGATTCCTGCGTGAGGTCGACACCATCAACATGCGACGGCGCTCCGCGATGGTCGATCTCATCGTCGGGTCGTGTCCGCGGGAACTGTTGGGCGCCAACGTCGCGGTGTTGGGCGCCGCGTTCAAACCGGAGAGCGACGACGTCCGCGACTCGCCGGCATTGAGTGTTGCCGGACAACTGGCCCTGCGGGGAGCCTCGGTCACGGTGTTCGATCCCAAGGCGAACAGCAATTCCCAGCGGATGTACCCGATGCTGGCCTACGCCGACTCCGCGGCGGAAGCCGCGCAGGATGCCGATGTCGTCGCGATCGCCACCGAGTGGGCCGAGTTCGTGCACATGGCGCCGGCCGAACTCGATCCGGTCGTGCGATCACGCGTGATCGTCGATGGTCGACGCTGTCTGGACCCGCTGACGTGGACGCGGGCCGGATGGACCTACGCAGCGCTCGGCGGCAGGACTGCGGCCTCTGCCGACGAGCTCGCGCTGCAGAACGAAACCGCAGGTGGGCGGCGTCACACGGGTGCCGCACAGGCATCGGCAGCGTCCTTCGAAGGTGCGACACAAGTGGCGCATCGGTGACCTCGTGCTAGGTTGAACTCTCGGAACCTCGGGGGAGTGGTCGACAGAGCGTGGCACAGAATTGACTGAGCCCGACTCACGAGAAAGCGTGTGGAGTTTCTCGATGACGGGATTGCAACATCAATGGACGACGACGTGATCGCAGATGACGTGATCGCACCTGGGCGGGTGCTCGACGCCTCCGTGATCGGCCGTGTCTCCGAACACCTCCGTCGGCGTCACTCGACCCTCGTCGATTCCCTGGCGCTGATCACCGTCGCCGACGACGGGGTCCGCGTGTGGCTCGCCGACGTCGAATCGGGTGCGGTCTTCGCGAACACGCTTGTCGCGGGTACCAGCGGAGCTGAGCTCGACGCACTCATATCCGATCATCTCGTGCGCGCCGGCCGCGTCGATCCCCCCGAATCCGCTGACTGGGCCGCAGAACTTCGCCTCCTCAGCCAGCGGGGGCGCCACCGCCTCGCCGAGTCCGACGGCGCGTTCATCATGGGCGAGAACCACGTGCGCCTGTTCCGTGTCACGCGACGCGACGTCGCGCAGTCGACGTTGGCATGCGCAGAGCGCGTGCCGGACGCGGTGGCGTCCAGCGCACAGGCTGCCCGACGCGAGGTCAGCGCGATGGTGTTCGACGCGTCGCACACTGTGTGGCCCGGGCTGCCCGAACTGCTCGCACCCGTCGTCGACGTACCGATCGCTGTCTTCGACGATGTCGTGGTGTCTCTGCCCGTCGGCGATGGTGAGTCGGGGCCCTCGGTCGGAGACCAGGCGGACCAATCGTCCCGGGGGCACTATCCGGGCGGGGGCAGGGTCGAGACCACCGACCTCCTCGAGGTGGAGCGGAAGCCGTACGCCGAAAGCCCGCCTGCTGCCCGTGCGGTGCGATCGGTCGACAACGAATTCGACGTGACCGATCGGATC
Source organism: Gordonia otitidis NBRC 100426 (assembly GCF_000248075.1). GTDB lineage: Bacteria > Actinomycetota > Actinomycetes > Mycobacteriales > Mycobacteriaceae > Gordonia > Gordonia otitidis. The sequence continues at coordinate 52,416 of NZ_BAFB01000082.1, forward strand.
GAACCGATTTCGCTCGCATACTCCGACTTGCCGGACCGCGACCTGGCGATCGGGTACCAGACCTACCCCGCCGCCGACGATCCGGGTGTGGCGTCGCACTCCGAACAGCCTGTGCAGCAGGAACATTCGGTGGTCGTCGACAACGAATTACACGATCGTCGGAAGAAGATCGTACTCGGTGCGGCTGCAGCCGCCGCCGTCGTCGGGGTCGCTGTCGCCGCCACGGCGCTTGCCCTCAGTGGCGGCTCCGCGACACCCTCGACGTCGAATACCGTTGCCGCACGACAGGCACCGGCGACGTCGACGCAGCTGTACGCAGACCTTGGCGACCTCAACGAGGCGCGCGCGCCGGCCGCGACCTACGTGCCGCCGCCCCCGCCGCCACCGCCCACCACGCAGACCGAGCAATCACAACGCGCAGAGCAGCAGGCGCCCCGTCGGACGTCGCGACCGAAACCCCGACCGCGAGCGGTGATTCCACTACCCGGAGGACTGCCGCCTATCGTCGTTCCCTGACGGCTCGTCGCGCTCGGCGATGGCGAGATAGTCGCCGAGTTGGCGTGCCATGTCGCGGTCGAGTGCGCGGTCGAGGGTGTTGTGCGCGATCGTCGACCCGGCGCGCCTGAGCTCGACGAGAAGGTCTCGCGCCCAATCGGATTCGGCGGGGGTCTGCGGAATCCAGCCGTCCTTGTATTCCTCGGCGATGGTGCCGCGACCCGCCGAGATGAGCGACTCCGCTGCCGAATCCATGTCAGTGCTGAGCTTCTCGTGCACCGAGAGGATCGAATTCAGTGTCACGCCTCGTCGGACCAGTCGGGCATAGGCGTTTATGGTCTCCTGGTCGAGCACGGTGAACGAGGTAGGAGGGTCCGACGGTCCCTCCGGACTGATCAATCCGAGGTCGATGAGTCGTGTGAGGTACGCGGGGTTGCTGTTGTTGAGCAGTTCACGGAGTTCGTCCGCACTGACCGACCCCTTCGTCGTGTTTCCCCAGGGAGCTGCGACGACTTCACGGAGCCCGAGGACGTCCGCGAGGTCGTCGCCGCGTTGAATTCCGCTGAGGAACTCGCCGATGTGTCGGATGGTGAACCCGCGACGGAGCAGATCGTTGATCACCTTCAGCCGATCGAGGTGCAAGTCGGTGTAGATGGCGATACGTCCGCGACGCAACGGCCTCGGCAACAGTCCGCGGTCCTGGTATCCGCGGACGTTGCGCGTGGTGGTTCCGGCCGCCCTCGCCAGGTCGTCGATCCGATACTCGGTCGTGCCCTTGTCGTCGCTGCTCATCGCGCCCATTCTCGCATCACGTCGACAGCCCGCGGAGCACCATCGCCAAGACGCGCTCGTAGTTGGTGCCCGGATCGATCGTCGGCGGATGCGTACCGGCCAACTCCAACGACACCGCACCGTGCACGCAGCTCCAGACCTGCATCGTCACCTCGTGGGGCTCGGCCCTCGTGAGTAGCCCCGCGTTCTGCCCGTAGCGGATGTGGTCGGTGAGGACTTCGAAGGCGTGGTCTGCGATGTCGGAGTCGGGATGGTGGTCGGAGCCGAACATCAGCGAATACACGACCGGGTACTTGAGTGCGAACTCCCGATACGCGCGCCCGCTGTGCGCCAGTCGGTCGCGCGCGTCGTCGTCCGTCACGTCGATCATGCGGGTGAACTCGGCAAATGCATCGCTCACCAGGGCGTCGAGTAGACCCTCCTTGCCGTCGAAGTGGTTGTACACACCCATCGGTGCGACTCCGGCTTCCGTCGCAACGGAGCGGACGGTGAGTCCGGCAACGCCGTCACGTTCGAGGATTCGACGCCCCGAGGCGATGAGGTTGGCGCGTACCTCGGTGGCCGGAGTACGACGCGGAGTTCGTGAAGAGGCCATATTGACATCCTACTAGAACGGTGTTCTTCTAGAAAAGAACAACGTTCTACAACAGTGGAACGAAAATCTATCAGCGGAGGTGAATCGGATGCGTTCACGGTGGTTGGCGCTCGGTGCGCTGTGCTTGGCCGAACTGTTGGTGATGATCGACAACACGATCGTCAATGTCGCACTTCCGACCATGGCGCGCGATCTCGGTGCAGGGATTTCGGGCCTGCAGTGGATCGTCGACGCCTACACGCTGGTGTTCGCCGGTCTGCTCCTCACCGGCGGCTACCTCGGCGACCGCTTCGGTCATCGTCGGATGCTGGTCACCGGTATCGCGGGTTTTGCCGCGGTGTCGGCGCTGGCCGCGTCGTCGAACACACTGGGCGAATTGATCGTCGCGCGTGGGGGACTCGGTGTGTTCGCGGCGCTTGTCTTCCCTGCGACGCTCGCGCTGATCATCGCGATCTTCCCGGTCGGTGCCGAACGCGCGACCGCGGTCGGCGTGTGGGGTGCGACGTCAGGCGTCGCGGTCGCAATCGGTCCGGTACTCGGTGGATGGTTGCTCGAGCACTTCTCATGGGCGTCGGTGTTCTGGGTCAACCTGCCCATCGCTGCTGTGACCGCGCTCGCGGTGCTCGCGGTCGTGCCGGGCACGCGGCCGGAGTCGGTCGCGCGGTTCGACGTCCTCGGCCTGGTCCTGTCGGTACTCGGACTCGGACTGCTGACCTACTCGGTCATCGAGGGACCGCACGTCGGCTGGGCCGATCCGCGGACCATTGCCGGCCTCGTCATCGCGGTCGCGGTGATCGGTCTGTTCGTGTGGCGCGAACTCACGGTGACACATCCGATTCTCGACGTCCGATTGTTCGCCAATCGCCGATTCGCGACCGCAGCAGGGATGATCGCCGTAGCGTTCTTCTCGCTCTTCGGATTCATCTTCCTCATCACCCAGTTCTTCCAGGCGGTCAAGGGCTACGGGCCTCTCGAAGCAGGGTTGCGCACACTGCCTTTCGCGCTCGTGACGGCAGTGTGTTCGCCGATCGCGATGGCGCTCGCGCACAGGGTCGGCCCCCGATGGGTCGTCACGACCGGTGCCGTCCTGATGTCGGCCGGCTTTGCGCTCGTGGAGATCTCGTCACGGGTGTCGGGCTACTGGGAGCTCATCATCTGGTCGATGGCACTGATGGCTGCTGGGCTCGCCGCGATCTCCGGTCCGTGTACGCAAGTGATCATGGATTCGCTTCGACCGGAACAAGCCGGCGCCGGCAGCGCGGTCAACGACACCACGCGCGAGATCGGCGGCACCCTCGGTGTGGCAGTGCTCGGTTCGGTGCTGACGTCCGTGTACGCGTCGTCCGTCGCGGAACGAATTGGTGGACTGGGGCTTCCGCGTCACCTCGCCGAGATTGCCGATCAGTCGGTGATGGGCGGGGCCGAGGTGGCATCGCGTACGCCTGCCTCGATGTCGGAGCGCATGACCGTCGCCGTGCAAGAGGTGTTCGTCGAGGGTCTGCACAGCGCCGTGTGGGTCGCCGTCGTGGTGACGGCGGCGGCAGCCGTGGCGGCAGCTGTGCTTTTGCGCGGCGGGAGCGGTTCACGCACAACCGAACCCGAGTCCGAGCAGGCGTCAGAGGTCGAGGGTGAGGTGATCGCCGCCCGCCCGTGAGACGCAGGTGAGGATGGAGCCCGCGGTACGCTCCGGCTCGGTCAGGATGTTGTCCCGGTGGTCAATCGCACCAGACAACGTCCTGATCTTGCATGTACCGCAGAAACCCTGACGGCATGAATACGGCACCGTCGGAATCTCCTTGCGTAGCGCGGACAGCAGCGTCTCGTCGGCCGCGACGTCGATCTGCTGCCCCGTCGACTCGATGGTCACCGTGAACGGGCGACCGTTCTCGACCGGTGGTGGACTGAATCGCTCATAATGCAGTTCCATGTCCGGGCGATCGTGTAAGTGACGGCGGAGCGCCTCCAGCATCGGGACCGGACCGCAACAGTAGACTGCGAGACCTGATGGAGCTCTACCGGTTTCGGAGTCGACGGAGCCCAGCAATTCTTCCATGGTCGGCAGACCGTGCTCGTCGTCGGTGCGGATCGTGATCTTGTCTCCGTAACGCGCGACCTCGTCGCGGAACGGGATCGAGTCCATGTTCCGGCCCGTGTATATCATCGACCAGTCGAGTCCGAGGCGCTCGGCCGCAGCCAACATCGGCAGGATCGGTGTGATCCCGATACCCGCGGCGACAAACCTCAGCGAGCGTGCCGGAGAGCCGTGACCGGGCAGAGCGATCGGAAATGCGTTGCGGGGTCCTTTGATCCGAACAGTGTCACCGACGTGCAGAGTGTCGTGTACCTCGACCGAGCCACCCCCGCCATCGGGAATGCGTCGGACTGCGATTCGATACGTGGCGCGGTCCGCGGGATCTCCGCACAGCGAGTACTCGCGCATCCGGCCGGACGGCAGCAGCAGGTCGAGATGTGCTCCCGCGTGCCATCGTTCGAGTAGCTGGTCGTCGAGTCCTGCGAAGGTCAGTGCGACCACGTTCTCGTCCTGCGCGACGACCTCTCGGCCGACGATGCGCAGTGTGGTGACGCCGTTGTCCTCGGCGGTTTCCCGTAGTGGCGAGAAGGGACGCCAGAAGGGAATCCATGCCTTCGACAGCACGGTGCCGAACGTCATCAGGGGATCGTGGCGCCAGCGGCCGTACAGATGTGGCGGCGGTGAGGTGAACTCGGTGGTGTGTGGATGTACCCGTTGATTCATGATGTCTGCCTCTGGCATTCGGTCAGGAGGCGTTGCGCGCAGCAGGTGACGACGCCAGATACGCCACAGCCTGTGCGGTCGAGCCGATCTCGGTGGGGTGGAACCCGGGCCGGAAATAGCTCACCGTGGCCAGCAGGACGCTGCGAATCGTCGGGAGCACACCTGCTCGCACCCCGCGCATGTAGTGGTACTGCCGGTAGAAGAAGTTGTTGTGCCGGATCGACGTGTCCTGGCTGGTGATGAAGCGGAACCCGCGGAAGAGCAGGATCATCAGGGCGGGCAGCGCGATGAGCATGGCTCGCCCGCGACGCAGATAGCTGTCTCCGAAGTAGACCGCGACGTCGTGTGCGACCGCCCTGTGCTCGACCTCTTCAGCACCGTGCCAGGTGAACAGATCTGCCATCGTCGGGTGGGCGCCGACCTCGGTCCAGGTGTTGTTGAGTGCGAAATCGCCCAGGATCGCGGTGTAGTGCTCGATGGCCGCGATCAGCCAGAGACGCTCGATGAGGTGCTTCTGCTTGGCCTCGGCCGAGCCCTTCTCGAGGGGGCCGAGGACCTTGCGAAACACCCACTCCATCTGACGGGCGTACGGCCGCGGGTCGATGCCGTGGTGATCGAGGAACTCCCACAGCACGTGGTCGTGTGCCTCGGCGTGCATGGCTTCCTGTCCGATGAAGCCGCGCATGGTTGCTGCGAGCTCCTCGTCGCGAACCAGGGGGAGCGCCTCGTTATAAGTCTGGACAAACCACCGTTCCCCCTCGGGGAGAAGCAGATTGAGCACACTGATGAAGTCCGACGCGATCGGATGTCCTGGAATCCAGTGCAGCGGGACGTCGGACCAGTCGAACGTCACGTTTCGTGCGTGGAGTTCGACCTCGCCGGGATCGGTCCCGTTGTCATGCGGCGTGTGCGGTGGTGTGGCGTCGAGCCGCTCGGCGTGTGCGTGCACGGTGTAACTCCTTCGCAGTGTGGTCAACGGGCGGAAACGCGACTGTCGGTTGCCGGTTGGCCGGCTCGTCTGGAAGTGATCCGACGTACGAAGTCGCGGACGCTGTCGGCCACGTAGGTGGGGTTCGTGGTCGGAACCCAGTGGGGCGTCGGCGATTCCTGGCGGGTGAGGTCGGGTGCAAAGCGGCCTGTGTTGCGCAGCAGGTGCGTTCGCACGGCGAAGTCGCGGGTGTTCACGAGTTCGAGGATCGGCACGTCGGTCACCCGCGGGTTGGGCTTGCCGACCTTCCGAATCATGTTGGCGCGGTAGTAGCGCGCCCCCGAACGCATGTCACGTCGAAGCGTCGGTGCGACCACGATCTGCTCTGCGGGCGTGCCGTCCACGAGGCGGAGGAACCGCCGCCACGCCGTCGGGGAGCCGAGGGTCGCGGAGATCAGCGTCGGACCCAGCGGCAGGTGGAGTAGGAGGATGTAGGTCGAGAAGAACGACTGCACGAGTGTGTCGAGAAGCCGACGCGGTGTCGGATGAGAGATGTTCTCGCGGAGAAGAATCCCTACGTGATCGAGGCTGGGGCCGGAGATCGTCGTGAACGACGCGAAGTGGTCGGCGGCGTCTTCTCGCGACATCGCCTCCCAGGACTGGATCGAACCCCAGTCGTGCGCGACCACGTGGACCGGGGCATCGGGGCTGACGGCCTCCGCGACCGCGTACAGGTCGTCGGCGAGCGTCTCGATGCGGTACGCGGAGACTCCGCGCGGGCTGTCGCTGCTGCCGAGTCCACGCGTGTCATATGCCACGACCCGGACATCGTCGGCGAGGCGTCGAGCGACCTCGGTCCACACGTGGTGCGTGTCGGGCCAGCCGTGCACGAACACGACCGTCGGGCGGTCGTCGACCGTGGCGCCGCGCGCGCTTCTCCCAAGCTCGATGCTCGCAGGCTCGATGCTCACGGGCTCGTCGAACTCGAACACCGCGAGCCGTGCGCCGTTGACCTCCGCGCGTCGTTCGACCCACTGCTTCATACGTCACCCCTTCGGAACCGTGCTGGGGTTAACGTAACCGAGCGTCACACCAATGTCCAGAGATGATGACAACGCAGAGTGTCACGTTAGCGCGCCGACGGCACCGCAGGTTGCGCTGACGGCACCACGAATCGCGCCGACGGCACCACGGATCACGCCGACGGCACCGCAGATGACGCCGACGGCACCGCAGATTACGCCGACGGCACCCGGCCTGGCCGCCTATTGGTGATACGAGGACAGGAAGTTGCCGATTCGTTCGACCGCGTCCTCGAGGTCACGGGACCAGGGAAGCGTGACGATGCGGAAATGGTTGTTGTCGTCGAGGTTGAAGCCACTGCCCTGCACAACCAGGATCTTCTCCTGGAGCAGCAGGTCCTGGACGAACAGCTCGTCGTTGTGGATCTCGTGGACCTCGGGGTCGAGACGGGGGAACGCATACAACGCGCCCTTGGGCTTGACGCAGCTGACGCCTGGGATCTCGTTCAGCTTCTCCCAGGTCACATTGCGCTGCTCGTACAAACGTCCACCGGGAGCGACGAGGGCGTCAATGCTCTGGTAGCCGCCGAGCGCGACCTGGATCGCGTGCTGTCCGGGGACGTTGGCGCACAGGCGCGTCGACGCGAGAATGCCGAGCCCCTCGATGAAGCCCTTGGCGTGATCCTTCGGGCCGGTCAGCACCACCCAGCCCGCCCGATAACCGCAGACGCGATAGGCCTTCGAGAGCCCGTTGAACGTCAGACACAGCAGGTCAGGGGCCAGCGATGCGATGTTGACGTGCTCGGCGTCGTCGTAAAGGATCTTGTCGTAGATCTCGTCGGCCAGGATGAGCAGCGAGTGGCGTCGAGCGACGTCGACGAGCTGCTCGAGCACCTCACGCGAGTAGACCGCGCCAGTGGGGTTGTTGGGGTTGATCACGACGATCGCCTTGGTGCGGTCGGTGATCTTGGCCTCGATGTCGGCGATGTCGGGGTTCCACTCGTTGTCCTCATCGCAGCGGTAGTGCACCGCGGTACCGCCGGACAGGGCCGTCATGGCTGTCCAGAGCGGGTAGTCGGGGGCTGGGATGAGGACTTCGTCGCCGTTGTTGAGCAACGCCTGCATCGTCATGGTGATGAGCTCGGAGACGCCGTTGCCGAGGATGACGTCGTCGACGTCGAAGTACGGGAAGTCGGGCAGGAGTTCGTAGCGGGTGACCACGGCACGACGCGCCGACAGCACGCCCGCCGACTCCGAATAGCCCTGCGAGTAGGGCAGCGCATGGATCATGTCGCGCATGATCACGTCGGGGGCCTCGAAACCGAACAGCGCGGGGTTGCCGATGTTGAGTTTCATGATCCGATGGCCCTCTGCCTCGAGTCGCGCCGCATGCGCGTGCACCGGCCCACGGATCTCGTAGCAGACGTTCTGCAGCTTCTCGGACTGCTCCAACGGCTTGAGGTTCTGGTTCAGGTGCGATACATACGGCCTACTCACGAGTTCAATTGTCTCAGCCGCAGGCAACTCGGTTTTTTCGGGCCGTCGAGTGGCGCGCACGGTCGACGGTCAGGAGCGCCCGCTGGGCGGAGAAGAACGCACGGTCGACTGCCAGGAGCGCCCACTCGACGCATGAGAACGCCCACCCGACGCGAGCCTGCATCGAGTGGGCGTCTCTTGCTGTCGACTGTGCGCTTCTGCACGTCGACTGTGCGTTGATCAGCGCTGGCCGGGGCGCTTCTTCCCCGCGGCGATACCGAAGCCCTTGGCCTTCGACGCGCCCGTCTCGGCGATCGTGCGGCCGTCGGAATCCGAACCGCCGTTCGACGCCGGGCTGTTCGACGCCTCTGCATCGCTGTCGTCGGCGGTTTCGCTCGACACACCTGACGCCGCTTCCGACTCCGTCGAATCGCTCGTCGCAGGGGTCTGCGGCTCGGCCTCAGACTCCGGGGCGGGCTCAGCCGCCTCAGCCTCGGGTCCCTCACTCGAGGGAGCCTCCGGAGCAGCAGTGGCCTGTGGAGCAGCAACCTTCGGCGCCGAGGCACCGCCTGGGCGCTTCTTGCCCGCGGCCATGCCGAACCCCTTGGCCTTGGCAGGCTTTGCCTCCGTTGTCGCAGCGGGCTTTGCCTCTGTGGTTGCAGATGCCTCCGTGGCGGGAGTGCTTGCAGCCGTTGCCGATTCGGTATCGGCGGTGGGTGCGGCGTCGGGTGCCGACTCGGTCTCCGCCACCTTGTTCTCGGCGGCAGCGGTCACTCCCGCACCGGCTGCAGCTGCATTCGTGCTCGCGCCGGGCTTCTTCATCCCCGGCCGCTTGCCCGCGGCCATGCCGAAGCCCTTGGCCTTGGCAGGCTTCGGCTCGTCGGCAGTGGAGTTCGCCGCGTTCTCGACGGCTGCCGACGACTCGGCCTGCGCGGGAGCGGGCTCGGCAGACGGGGCAGCTGACTTCGCACCCGGCTTCTTGATTCCGCCCTTCATGCCGAATCCCTTTGCGGCGGGCTTCTTCTCGGCGGGCGCTTCTTCGGCCGGTGCGCTACTCGACGCCGCGGGTGCCTTCGCTGCGCCTCCGGGCTTCTTGCCGCCCTTCATACCCAGGCCGACCTTCGGCTTCGGCTTGGCGTCGGTGGCGGCTCCCGCTGCGGCAGCAGCAGGAGCGGCTGCGGCGACCTTCTCCTTCTCCGGCTCGGGTTCGGGCTCGGCGGCAGGCTTGGGGTTCGGTCCGAGGAACCGGCCCCCGCGCGTCACCTCCGGCAGACCACGCTTGACCGAGTCGAGCAGCATCTGCGAGACGTCGACGACCTCGATCTTGCCCTCGTTCTCGGTGCCGGACGTCCGCGCGGTGACTCCGTCGGTCAGCATCACGCGGCAGAACGGGCAGCCGGTCGCGATCTTCTGCGGTGTCTCGTCGTTCCCTGCGGTTCCCGGGGCCAGAGTGTCGAGCGCCTCGTCGACCCGGTCGATGTTGATGCGCTTGCCGATCTGCTCTTCCATCCACATGCGCGCTCCGCCAGCGCCGCAGCACATGGACCGCTCGCCGTGGCGCGGCATCTCGCGCAGCGTCGACCCCGACGCCTCCATCAGCTCACGCGGAGCGTCGTAGACCTTGTTGTGGCGTCCCAGATAGCAGGGGTCGTGGTAGGTCACGCCTTCACCCATGGGTGCGACGGGCACGAGGCGCTTCTCGCGCACCAGCCGGTTGAGTAGCTGGGTGTGGTGCACGACCTCGTACTTGGCGCCGAGCTGTGGGTACTCGTTCGACAATGTGTTGAAGCAGTGCGCACAGGTCACGACGACCTTCTTGCGCTGGGACGGCGCGGTCTCGAAGACACCGTTGATGGTTTCGATGTTCTGCTGCGCCAGCATCTGGAACAGGAACTCGTTGCCTGCGCGTCGAGCGGAGTCACCGGTGCAGGTTTCGCCCTCGCCGAGGACCATGAAGTTCACCGCCGCGATGTCGAGGAGTTCGGCGACGGCCTTGGTGGTCTTCTTCGCGCGGTCCTCGTAGGCGCCTGCGCAACCGACCCAGAACAGGTACTCGAAGCCCTCGAACGATTCGACGTCGGAGCCGAACACCGGGATCTCGATGTCCATCTCGTCGATCCAGTTGGTGCGCGCCGACGAATTCTGACCCCAGGGGTTGCCCTTGTTCTCGAGGTTCTTGAACATGCCCGCGAGTTCGGTCGGGAAGTCGGACTCGATGAGCACCTGGTAGCGGCGCATGTCGATGATGTGGTCGACGTGCTCGATATCGACGGGGCACTGCTCGACGCACGCACCACACGTGGTGCAACTCCACAACGTCTCGGTGTCGATGACGGCGCCGAGCTGTTCGGGGTCGAACGCCCCGTCATCTTCGACGATGCCCTCGCCGCCGCCCATGAGTCCCTTGGACTCGCCGACCAGCTTGCGAGAAGCCTCGGCACGCGCCGACTCGGGGATCTTGGCCAGCTTGGCCTCGTCGACGTTGCCGTCGGCGTCGACCAGTCCGACCTCGTCGCCGCCCATGTCCTTGCGTCCACCAGCGATCAGGTACGGCGCCTTGGCCTGTGCGTGATCGCGCAGCGACATGATCAGCAGCTTGGGGCTCAACGGTTTACCGGTGTTCCACGCGGGGCACTGGCTCTGGCAGCGACCGCATTCGGTACACGTCGTGAAGTCGAGCCACCCCTTCCACGAGAAGTCCTCGACCTTGCCCGCACCGAAGGCGTCGACGTCGGGGTCGGCGGTCTCCATGTCGAGGACCTTGCCCTGGCTCATCATCGGCTTGGCCGCACCGAGTGCGACGCCGCCATCCTGCTCACGCTTGAGATAGATGTTGAAGAACGCCGCGAACCGGTGCCATGCGACGCCCCAGTCGATGTTCGCTCCGACGACCGCGAGCCAGATCATGCCGCTCATGAGCTTGACCACCGCGGCGGCGGTGACCCAGTAGACCGAGGACCCCTCGAAGAGCTGCGCGAAGTAGTGGGTGAAGAACGACGTCCAGATCGGCGGATCCTCGATGCCCGACGAGATCTTGAAGGTCTTCACGAAGATCATGCCCAGGCCCTCGATGAGGACCACCAGCTCCACGAAGTACGCGGCGCCGAAGCGTGAGCCCGCGAAGCGTGACAATCGAGTAGGCACACGCGGGTGGTTGAGCTGCCTGATGATCATCAGCGCGAGAATGCCGATCACGGTGCCGAGCCCGAGGACCTCGTCGGCGAAGATGTAGATGTGCCACGCGCCGATGACCGGCCAGTGGAATTCAGGGTCGAAGATCTGGCCGTACGCCTCGAACCAGAAGATCGCCCCGATGAGGAATCCGAACATGACGAGCCAGTGGGCCCAGCCGACGGTTCGGAACTTCACCATCCGCGTGTGGCCGACGAACTCCTTGAGCATCGTCCACAGTCGTGGTCCGACCGGCCAGTAGCGGGTGCTGTCGACCTTCTGCCCCTGGGCGATCGCCCGGACCATGGTCCACACGCCGCGCAGGAAGCTGGCCCAGCAGAACAAGCTGATGATCGCGGCAATCGTGCCGATGGTGATCGTCGTGGCATTCACGGCGTCCCGGCCCCTCTCATGTTGATCATCGACCTAGTCGCGCAGGGCTGACGTGCGCGGGGTCGGACGTCTACTACAGGTAACCGTAATTCGTCACGGCTCCCAAGCGCTGCCAAGGTTGCCCTAACCTGGCCACGGCGGCAGCCATTGAGATACAGCGATGATACTCGCGAGTAACTTACTATCTAGTCAGATAGCGAGATCTGTGACTGTCGCCTCATCGATTGCGTCGCCGATCCGGTGTCTTCAGCTCGGCATGTCGTCAGGTCGGGACTCTCGCGTCGACGTTTAAGTACGCCGAGCGTTAGGTCGTCGATGTCGCCGCGATCTTCTCCAACTCCTCGAGCGCGGTGTCGAGGTGCGTGAGCAGGCGCTGCAGGCTCGGTAGCTCCTTGCGCGCCCCTATCAGCCCGAAGTTCACGTGCTCGGCCGTCG
>NZ_BAFB01000081.1 GCF_000248075.1 Gordonia otitidis NBRC 100426
ACGCGCTGTTGCCGCTACGGGTCATCACCGACCGCACCCGCGGCGGGTCATACCTTGCGGTGTTCATCGTGGGTATCGGGATGTTCGGCATCTTCCTGTTCCTGACCTACTACCTGCAGGTCAACCTGCACTTCACCCCCATCAAGACCGGACTCGCATTCCTTCCGATGATCGCCATGCTGATCGTCACCGCGACGACGGCGACCGGTGTGTTGCTGCCTCGGTTCGGTCCTCGCTGGCTGATGGCAGGCGGCATGCTGATCGCCGCACTGGGCATGGTGCTGCTCACCCAACTGACCGACACCAGTACGTACGCGGCGCACGTCTTGCCCGCGCTGCTGATCATGGGCGTCGGACTCGGCGCGTCGATGGCTCCGGCCATGCAGGGAGCGGTTTCGGGTGTGCTGCCCGAGGACGCGGGTGTCGCGTCGGCAACGGTCAACACCATGCAGCAGGTCGGCGGTTCCGTCGGTACCGCGCTGCTGAGCACAATTGCCGCCAGCGCCGCGGCGTCGTACGCGACATCGCACGCGGGGCAGGTCGCCACTCCGATGGCACTGCAGCAACTCGCCGCGGTGCACTCCTACACCACGGCCTTCTGGGTCGCGGCCGCCGTGTTCGCCGCAGGAGCGGTGATCTCGGCGCTCCTCATTCCGAACGGCACACTCCCCGTCACCGAGGGCGACGAGGCGCCGGCGATGGCGCACTGATCACGCGGCCGCAGACGGGTACGGCCCGGCCACCGATGAACTCGGTGACCGGGCCGTATGTCGTCCGATCAGGTCAGGCGTGTGCCTTATCGCGGTGCGGGAGTACCCACTCCGGACGCGGCCAGTGGCATGTATAGCCGTTCGGATACCGCAGTAGGTAGTCCTGGTGCTCTGGCTCGGCCTCCCAGAACGGGCCCGCAGGCTCGATCGTCGTGACCGCCTTGCCGGGCCACAGCCCCGACGCGTCGACGTCGGCGATCGTGTCACGCGCGACGCGCTCCTGCTCGGGCGACTGAGGGAAGATCGCCGACCGGTAACTCGTACCGACGTCGTTGCCCTGCCGGTTCTTCGTAGACGGATCGTGAATCTGGAAGAAGAACGAGAGGATGTCGCGGTAGGTCGTCTGCGTCGGATCGAAGACGATCTCGACGGCCTCGGCATGTCCCGGGTGGTTTCGATACGTGGGGTGGTCGTTGTCGCCGCCGGTGTACCCGACGCGGGTCGAGATCACTCCTGGCTGACGTCGGATCAAATCCTCGACACCCCAGAAGCATCCGCCCGCGAGTACCGCGGTTTCGGTGCCGGGTTGCGAGGTGACGCGTCCGTCGTCGTTGCTTCCACTGGTCATGATGCGTTCTCCTGCCTGTTGTCTACATGGTCGGTGGTCTCGAACAGGTGCCGGAACTCGCCGTATCCCTGCTCGTCGAGCTCGTCGGCGGGGATGAATCGCAGCGATGCCGAGTTCATGCAGTACCTGCGTCCGCCTTCCGCGCGCGGACCGTCGTCGAAGACATGCCCGAGGTGGCTGTCGGCATACGCCGAGCGCACCTCGGTGCGCTTCATCCACAGCGTTCGGTCGGTGCGCGTCGAAACGGCGTCGTCGCTGATGGGGCGGGTGAAGCTGGGCCAACCCGTTCCGCTGTCGTACTTGTCGAGCGACGTGAACAGCGGCTCGCCGGAGACGACGTCGACGTAGATGCCGGGCTGATGGTTGTCCCAGTATTCGTTGTGGAACGCGGGCTCGGTTCCCTCCTGCTGAGTGACGCGGTATTGGTCGGGCGTCAGGCGCTCGAGCGCCTCGGTGGTCTTGCGGTAGTCGTGGGACATTTCTCCTCCTTGCCACCGCTGGCTGCGGTGTCACATACAAGAACAGCGGCGTCGTCGAATTTGGTCCCGTGAGTCTGTGAATCCGGTGAGAGTCGATAAGCCCTCCACCCGAGCGTAGCGTCGGGACATGGCAGACAACTCGCTCGATCCCACGGTTCCCCCGTCCGGCACAGGCTGCGTCGAGTGTCTCGCCGGCCCTGACGGCTGGTGGTTTCATCTACGACGCTGCGCCGCATGTGGACACGTAGGCTGCTGCGACAGCTCGCCCTCGCAGCATGCTTCCC
>NZ_BAFB01000080.1 GCF_000248075.1 Gordonia otitidis NBRC 100426
ACGACAGAAGCTGCACGCGCCAAGGCGGCCGAATACCAGCGGCTGGCCAGTGACGAGGGTTCGCTGGTGTTCATGTCGGGCTGGATGGGCATCGACCTCGCCTCCTACGACCTCGACGAGCCGATCGGCAACGTTGCGAGCAACGCGATCCAGTCGGCAGTCGCCGCATTCCAGCAGGCGTCGGACACCGGCGAGCAGTGGCGGGTCCGAGACATCGCGGCATGGGGCGGCATCGGCGGAATGGGCCCCGTGTTGATCGGTTCGGGCGACGACGTCGCAGACGCCCTGCTCGATTGGGTCGCGGAGACCGATGTCGACGGCTTCAACCTCGCGTACGCAGTCACCCCGGGGACCTTCTCCGACGTCATCACCCACGTGGTCCCCGCACTCGAACGGCGCGGCGCCTACCGACGGGAGTACACGCCGGGAACGTTGCGCCACAAACTGTTCGGTCGAGGAGATCTCCTACCCGACAGCCACCGCGGTGCGTCGTATCGGGTCGGCGGCGTCGGCTCGACGATCGACGACTCCGTACGCGACGTCTCCAGGCGTGACGGCGCCGCACGGGAGGCTGACGTTCACGATGCCGCCTCACACCAGGGAGGCATACGCGAGGAGGCCGCGAGGGTCGTCAGCGCCAGCAAGTGACGCCGTGATGAGACCGGGACGCTGACTGCTCTGTCGAGCACCGCGCCGTCGGCACACGACCGCATATGGTGTCTGGGTGAGTCGCGATTCCGGACCCTACCGCCCACACGGCGGACATTCGCATACCCATTCGCTGTCGGAGATCCCCGCCGCACTGTCGCCGCTCGCCAAGCGATTCGTGGTGATCACACTGACCATCGCCGGAATCGCCGTGGTGGTGGGCATCGTGTTGCTGTGGCCCTCCGGTCACACCCACCCGATCCCGCCACAGTTCCGCGGCGCCGACGGCGGGGCCATCACCACGGTGTCGGGCAAGGTCGTCGGACAGACGCGCGGAGCATGCCTCAACCAGCTCGTCGGCACAGCCCAGGATTCACCCGACTTCGGCACGACCCCCACCCAGAACGGTCCGTGCATCGAGAACACTGTGAAGCTCGAGTCGGGAAGCGACACAGGCAAATACACGTTGCTCGAAATCCCGACGAATCGGGCCCAAGCAGGCAGCGGCCCGGACAGCGTCACACCCGACGCCGCTTCGCTCGACGATCCGCAGGCAGGCCAGCCATCGCTCTCCCCCGGCGACGCCATTCGGCTCAGTACCGTGCCGGGCCCGGACGGGGCGCCCCGCTACACGTTCTTCGACTTCTCCCGGGGTATCCCGACACTGATCTGGGCGTTGTTGTTCGTGGGCGCCGTCGTCCTGGTGGCGGCGTGGCGGGGTCTGCGCTCGATCATCGGTCTCGTCTTCGCGTTCGCGGTTCTGGGAGTGTTCACGTTGCCCGCGATTCTCGACGGTGAGTCGCCGGTCGCGGTCGCTGTGGTGTCGGCAGCCGCCATCCTCTTCGTCGTCCTGTATCTCGCGCACGGCGTCAGCCTTCGTACCAGTTCGGCGTTGCTGGGCACGTTGAGCTCACTTGTGCTGGCGGGTGTACTGAGCTGGCTCGCGATCAGGACCATGCACCTCACCGGACTGTCGGGCGACCAGACCACCAATCTGCAGGTGTACCAGGGCAGCATCTCGATCAGCGGCCTGCTGCTGGCCGGCTTCATCATCGGAACGCTGGGTGTGCTCAACGACGTCACGATCACTCAGGCGTCGGCGGCGTTCGAACTGGCAGGCGCGGGAGAGCCGACCCGCCTGGCGACGTTCCGCGCCGCGATGCGTGTCGGCCGCGACCACATCGCGAGCACGGTTTACACGCTCGTCTTCGCATACGCGGGCAGCGCCCTGCCGCTGCTGCTGCTGTTCTCGGTTGCGCGGCAGCCTTTTTCGTCTTTGCTGACCACCGATGCGGTGGCTGTGGAACTTGCTCGCGCGTTTGTCGGCGGTATCGCGATCGCGCTCTCGGTGCCGTTGACCACGGCCATTGCCGCTGCGCTCACACACCCGTCGCGCAGCGCAGACGAACCGATCGCGGCGGGTTCAGAGCGTGCGGCGGCTGTGCCTGCACCGCAATCCGACCGAGCCGCCGGTACCGCGCGTCCCTCTACCGGACGTCACTCGATGCCCGACTGAGCGTTGCGCTGCACCGCACGACCAGCGGTCACAGAAGCCCGCACTTCCCGGCGGGGATCGATGTGAAGTTCCGCCCGAGCCAGTCACCGATCCTGGTCAGCATCTTGGTGCCGTCGTCGAGTTTTCCGCTCCTCGGTCTCGCCGCCATCGCGATGGCCACCTCGCCCTGGTCCGTCGAGATCAGTCCGAGTTGACGCACGAGGTAGCCGGGCGACGCGTCGGTCGCCGGTCCCCACCCGCCCTTGACGGCCGTGACGGCGTGTCGCTTGGGCCCCAGGTCGGCGATACCCCACCGTTGGTTGGGCGCCACCGACCCCATGTGGCTGAGGATGTTGTCGGTGTTCGGCATACACGGAAGATGCGCTCCGAATCGAGCCTGGTCGACGAGGGCCCACGGCGTGTAGCCGGGATACGAGCGCGGTGTGTCGATCTCCGAACTCACCCGCGTTCTCATGTCGTGGCCCTCGCGAAGCACCGACGTCACCGCGTCGACCGACTGTTTACCACCACCGAGTGATCCCCAGAGGTCGCCCGCTGCGTCATTGTCGGAGAACGTGATGGCCTTGTCTTCCTTGGCGAGGACAGCCGCGCCGTTCTTGCGCTCCGCAGCCAGCGCGACCGGCACCTTCACCGTCGACCATGCACGACCTGTCTTCAGCGACCCGAACGATTGCGCGACGTCGGAGCCGACGGGCACGAGCGCAACGCCCACCTGCCCGGGGATCGCCTTGCGGATCGATTTCTCGGCGGTCACCCAACTGTCGGAAAGACGCTTCGCAGGTGGCACCGGGGGCCGTAACCACGTCGCGATCGGCTCGGGAAGCGGTGGAAGGCGAAACGGCGGGGGGGCCGCCTGCGCTCCCCCTGTCCCCAGAACGACCGCTGCCACGGCAACGACGATCACCACGGCCACGCGTCGAATTAAAGTCACATCTGCCCCTCTGGTCACTTGAGTAACAGACGTTACGACGCCCAGGCGCAGCTCGCGATGCCAGGGGCATCACAACTCGATCACGCTGACGGCCCCGGATTCCGCGCCGAGGGCACCGGGTTCATCGCCGAGGGCACCGGGTTCATCGCCGACAGCACCAGATTCAACGCCGACAGCACCAGATTTCGCGCCGACAGCACCGTCCCTCCCGCCACAACTCCGCAGAGTTCGCGGGACATGTACGTGCCCTCGACGCGGGACGCTGTGCCCGTCGACGCAAAGCGCGGTGCCCTCGACGCGAAACACGGTGCCCTCGACGCGGGACGCGGTGCCCTCGACGCGAAACGCGGTGCCGTCGGCGATCGGCGTCAGCCCTCCCTGGCGAGACCGCCGGAAGCGATCGCGAGCCGTACTAGTTCGGCGCCCGCCACGGCCTTCTCGAGTTCTCTAGCTCGCGCGAGGTCGTCGACGGACGAGGCTGTCTGCCACGACGCGACCTGCGCCAAGGAGTCGTCGAGAAACTGCTGTCGGCACTGCCCGCGCTGGATCTTTCCGCTCGAGGTCGTGGGAATCGATTGTGGCCGGACGAGCAGAACCGAATGTGGATCGATGCCGTAGCGGTCGACGACGGCGATACGTATGTTGTCGATGACTCCGGCCAGGTCATGTTCGTCGAGCACACCGGCTTCACCCTGGTCCACCTGGACCTCCTGAACGATGACGAGCCGTTCTTCCGCTCGCAGTCCGGGTGTGAACGCGAAGGTCGCTCCCCGACCGGGCAGTAGAGCCGCGTGACATTCCTGCACGGTGAACTCGATGTCGTTGGGGTAATGGTTGCCGCCGCGGATCACGATGAGATCTTTGCAACGCCCCGTGATGAACAGTTCGCCGTCGTGTAGGAAGCCGAGGTCACCGGTGCGCAGGAAGTGACCTTCTCCCGTATCAGCGATCACTGCACGGAAAGCATGCTCGGTCTCCTCCGGTCGACGCCAATAGCCGGCGCCAACGCTCGTTCCCGCGCACCAGATCTCACCGACCTCATTTTCCCGACACCGCATGCGTGTCACCGGGTCGACGATCTCGACTTCGCCGGCCTGCGGCGTACCGCATCCGACAACCGCCATCGCGTGCGTCGGATCACCACTCTCGACGACCCTGTCTTCCGTGAGCGACGTGCGATCGAGATGCAGAGTACGCGGCGGCGTCGATGTGTGATGGCCGGATACCAGGAGCGTCGCCTCGGCCAATCCGTAGACCGCAGAGAAGGACTCCGCGGCGAACCCCGCGGGCGCGAAGGCATCGGCAAACCGCCGCAACGTCGACTCCTGCACCGGCTCGGCGCCGTTCATCGCCGTCTGTAGGCGTGAAAGATCTAGCGCCGCTCGCTGTTCCGGCGTGCTGTGCTGGATACACATCTCGTAGGCGAAGTTCGGTGCTACCGTATACGTTGCCCCGCAGCGTGATAGCGCTTCCATCCACGCCATCGGCCGCTTGATGAACGCCGTCGGCGACATGAAGTGAGCAGTACAGCCCAGGTAGATCATCGACAGCACTCCGCCGATCAGACCCATGTCGTGGTGGGATGGGAGCCAGAATGCACCGACATCGGAGTCGCTGTTGTCCCACGAAGCACGAATGGCCTCCATGTTGCGCATGAAGTTCTCATGCGTCAGCACAACACCTTTGGGGATAGTGGTCGAGCCAGAGGTGTATTGGATCATCGCGATCGTCGTGGCGTCGATGTCCGGGGCGACCCAGTTCTCGGCATCGGCGGACACCGTGTCCATCAGCCCCCAGACCAGATCTCCACCCTCGCCCAACGTGTCGAGCATGGACTTGATAGCGGGCTGCGTCTCCGACACGCCCAGAGCGAAGCGGGCACGCGCATCCGGCACGACAGACGAGAGACGCGGTGCCAGGCGCTCGTGCACGGGAACCGCCACTGCTCCCGCATAGATGCACCCGAAAAACCCTGCGATATGGTTCAATCCGGGTCTACACAGCACCAACACCCGCTCGCCTGTGGCACCCTTTCGCTGGAGTTCAGCGGCGATCGCTCGCGCCTTGGTGTCTAGGTCACGGAACGTCAGCTCGCTCGAGTGGTCACCGTCGCCTTCGTAGGAGAAGCCGAACGCCACCTTGTCGTCGTAGCGCTCGGCACGCTCCCGGAGCAGCTCGAGCAGGGTGTCTTCGGCGAGTTTTGCATGCTTGGGCATCGGCCACCTTTGTCGATCGTGATCTCGGTACCGCGACCACCCGCGGCTCCGTGGGACGACTCGTGTCGCACTGAGAGCGCGGCCACGGTCGTCGGGTACCGACGGACGTTACCCGGCAATCGGCCGCGCACAGGCACATTCCTCGATTTCCGGGATAGACGAGCCAGCAAACCCACCGAGCCGTAGCGAAATATCGCGAATCATCGACCAACTATCGCTAAGCGGCGGAGGGTCGTTGACCTGCATGTTTAATGATACAAATTGGCGAGCGACGACTGGTTAATCGTTTGTGCACGAAAGGAAATTTCCTGAATCAGGGTCCTCTCAGCTTCGTCTGGCTCTACGTTCAGACAGCACCCACGATGTTGTATTCATTCAGAGGAGAGTCCGTGCCGCGTTCCGCTCCCGTCGCCTTGCGAGGCGATGTCGAAGTTCCTAAGTCCTTTTCTCGAACCTGGGCCGCCGCCGGTGTCGCTCTTGCCGGGGCAAGCATCCTGGCGGTCGCACCAGGTGTCCACTCCGAGGTACCCACCGCATACAAGGCGACCGAGGCAACCGTCCGCCTCGCTGCCGACTGGAAACCGCTCGAACCCTACATCGAGGCGTTCAACACGGCGTCGAAGAACGCTGCGACGTTGGCGGACAACTACTTTCTGGCTCCGGGCCTCCCGCTTCAACAGGTGATCGTCAACCAAGCGCGCTACCTCAACGAGGTCCTCAACGATCCGTCGAAGGCCGACGACGTACTCAAGGAGATGCGGGCCAACCTCGAGTCCGTCATCGCCGGTGTGACCGGAATCGGTGCCACCGGCGACACGCTGGACACGATGAAGAACCACAGCGTCGACGGGGGGCACGGACTGATTCTGCAACTGCTGCCATCGTTCCTTCCGGCCGGCGGCGCAGTCGATCCCGACCTCGTCTCTGCGATCGTGACCGTCCTGGCCTCCCCGATGAGCGGCGTGCTCATGAGACTGGTCGGACCGGTCATCAGCCCAGCGGTCGCAGTCCTCAACAGCGGAATCGCCATCGCTGCGGCCATCCAGGCCGGGGATCCCGACGCTGTCTTCTCCGACGTGCTTTCCGCGCCTGCCGACGTGATCGGTTCCGTATTCAACGGAGCCACACTGGATCTCACCGCGCTCGCGCCTTTCATCAACGACACAGGGCTACTCGGCGGCACGAAGATCAACACCCTCGACGTCGCGTTCGGCGGACTGTTCACGCCGGGATCGATCGGCAGGGGCAAATACGAGGGCCCGAACGGCACCGAGATCACCGCGCCGGGTGGATCGATTCTCAACAGTGTCGGAATGAAGGTCACCACAGACGCACTAGGTCTTCCGTTCACCATCCGCTTCGACGGCCAAGCGGTCGGACCGATCGGTGCAATGCAAGGTCTTGGCCAGACAGTCGGCGCCCTGCTGGGCGACGGCTGGGATGGCAAGAGCGGCAAGGCCATCCCTCCGCTCTCCGGACTGCAGTTCCCGACCGTCAGCGACGACGCTGCCGCCAACTGGGCCGCAGCCATCGAGAAACTGGCTCACACGTTGCTCGGTGACAAGAATTCGTCGACGGCGGGGTCCGACGACAACACCGACACCGACACCGACACCGACAAGGCCAGCATTGGCACCGCGGGCTCGGACAAGTCGGCCGCTTCGGCTGTGGTGGCGACGACCGCGCAAGCCGACTCCGCCGAGACGACGAAGGCCCGCGAAGCATCAGCCGGCAAGGCCCAAACGCGCTCTGTCGCAACAGACGAAGCTGGAGTGAGCCAACAGGACACCACAGGTCAGTCGGCCGGCGCTACGACTCCGGCGGCAACGGAGTCGCCGGCAGACACTTCGCCGACAAACCCGCCGTCGACGCCGGAGTCGTCGGCGCCGTCGACGACCGACGGAGAGAAGTCCACTGGCGCGTCCGAGTCGTCGACCCCTTCGGACGCAGGCGCGTCGTCGACCTCGGGTTCGGCCACCGGAGCCGCTTCGACGGGCACATCGGATTCCAGCGAAGAGGCATCCGCGACGTCGTCCGGCGCCTCGTCTAGCTCGCCATCCGGCTCGACGTCGACCGGTGGCTCGACGTCGAGTTCCTCTGGCGGTTCGGGGGACTCGACAGCGAGGAGCTAGGGCGCAGGTCCTGACTTGGCACACCGGGGCGTCGGATTCGATCACGAATTCGACGCCCTGGCTGTGCAGTCAGACCCTTCTTCTGCACAATTCATCTCGGGATATCAACACCGATTTCGGGCTGTCAACACCGCCCGCGAGGAAGTCGTGCGATGTTGCGATCGAGCCAGTTGGCGATCGCGTTGAGCGCAGCGGTACCCGACGACATCGAGCCACCCGCGGCGCTCATCGCGACTGAACTCTGTCGTCCATCACGGTATGTGATCAGCCCGATCTGCCTGACCAGGTAGGTACCGTCGACATCAGGCCCCCATCCGCCCTTCACCGCAGTGGATCTGGGCGCCGACATCACCTCGACACCCCACTGCTGATTAGCCGCAACCTGCCCCATCAGGGAGACGACGTGCGAGGTTCCGGGCATGCACGGGAGGTGCGCGGTGAACGTCGCAGCGGCGGGCAGCGGCCACACGGTCTGGCCGAAAATGGTGAAACCGCCGCGCAATCGCTGTGCGGGTACGGCCGATTGGGTGTCGCCACCCTCCCGCAGCACCGCGGTGACCTTGCGTGCGGCGGCGGCGTCGCTGCCGAGAGAGGACCACAGTGACTCGGCAGATGCGTTGTCGGAGTTGATGATCGCATTCGACTCTGCCGTCGACGGTCCGTTCTGACGCTCGGCTGCGACAGCAAGCGGCACCTTGATCGTCGACCACGCCACGCGTGGGGTGTTGTCGCCCAGGATGATCGGTCGCCCCGATCCCATGCCGACCGGTGCGATGGCGACTCCGATCGGCATGCCGACCTGTGCCGCCACCGTCGCGAATCCCTGTGACAACGGGCCGGCAGAAGTCGCTTCCGACGTCGCCGGAGGGGCCACCGGCGAGATGGTCGACGCGGTGACCGTCACGGTGACGGGGGTGACCTGGCCCTCAGCTCCACGCGACGTCGAACATCCCGCGACAGCCAAGGTGCAGACAGCGAGCACCCCCGCGAGCCGCCGACGGTGGCGGGTGTCAGTAGACATAGACCACCGCGTCGTTACCGCCGCGGCAGACAACGGCGCCGCCGTCGGGCGTGCACGACATCACGTAGCTCATGCCGGTGACCGAGCTGTACGCGGTGATCACGCGGGCCTGTCCCGGTGCGCCGGTGCGCAGATATTCGGCGCGAACGGCTTGCGCGAATGAGCAGCTGGTCACAGACGTACCCACGGACACTCCCGCACCACAGGACGCCGCACCTGGCGGAGGGCCCGCGGGCGCGACGGTGACGGTCGACGTCTGCGGCGGATTGACCGTCTGTGTCACCGTCGGTGTCGACTGTGTTTCCGTCGCAGAGTCTGAACCACGATTGAGTAGGAAATACGCGCCGACGATGACCAGGCCGACGACGAGGAGCACAGCGATGCAGATCAGCACGATCATCAACGACCTGTCGCGACGTGGAGACGCTGGATACATCGCGGGCTGATATCCGGGCGGCGCATATGTCATCGGTGGAACTGCCGATGGGGGGATGGATGATTGGGAAGGCTGCTGCGGATACGACTGACCTGATGAGGGATACGCATAGTCGGCGTACTGGGGCTGCTCGTACGGAGCTTGGCCGGTAGACGGAGGGTGCGGCGCCTCGTAGTCCGCACCGAACGCCGACGTTCCGCTTATCGACGGATCTGTGTACTCACTCGTCGAACCGTCGTAGTGGTCGAAGTCGCCCTGCTCCTCCGGCCTGCCCTCCCCCGGTTCATCTCGGGGTGTCGAAACCACGATTCCTCATCTCCGTTCCTGCGGTGCGGCTCAACCGCACCCCCGCCCTGCCGCTCCGAACGAGGAATCGGCAACACAACCGGGCACTGCGTCGAGCCGAGGGAGCCTGATAGACCACCTCGTTCGATTAGTGAACACAGGAAAGAGAATATCCGTGATGTCGGATCTCGCAGGCTGGTTTGACGATGCTCATGCAGCTGTTGCTCAGATGACACCGTGAGCCGGGGGCCGCTCGCCCCGCAACACCCATCGACCGATGTGCTGATACTTCCAGCGAACCGGATCGTGCAACGTGTGGGTTCGTGCGTTGCGCCAGAACCGGTCGAGCGCGAGCTCGCCGGCGGCACTGCGGGTACCCGAGACCTCGAACAGCGCAGAACTCACGTTGTTCGCGGCGCGGTCGGCCACAGTTTTCGCGACAGCGACGGCGATCGACGCCTCTGCTATCGATTCCAGGCCATTCGGCAGGTCGTCGCGGCCCCCGTCACGGGTGTGCTGGTGTGCGTTCGCCGTGGCGGCGTCGACGGCTCGAGCGGCTGCGTCGAGAGTCGCTTCAGCGGTCGCGACCTCGACGCCCAGCTCACCGAACCGCTGCACGGTCAGCGGATCCGCGTCGGCGCGGTCGACGCCGGCCTCGAACCATGGTCGTGACGTTGTCCGTACGAAGTCGGCTGCGGCGTCGAGCGCACCCCGCGCGATACCGACGTCTATCGCCACGTGCAGCAACTGCGCGAATGCGCCGTAACCAGTCGGCAGCGCCACGGCGGGAGCCCTCGGTATGAGGGCTCCCGGATCGACCGCGACGTCGGCGAACACGACTGTGCCCGACCCTGTGGTGCGCTGCCCGAGTCCATCCCAATCATCGACGATCGTCACCCCGGGAGCATCGGCAGCGACGAAGGCGATGTACTCCCCCGCCTCGAACTCAGCACCGTCGTCGGGCAACCGCGCGAGCACCGCGAGGGTGTCGGCGAACAGAGAGCCTGTCGCGTAGAACTTCTCGCCGTCGAGCACGAATCGGTCACCATCTCGACGTAGCGTGGTGGTGACCTCGGCCACGGTCTTCCCGCCACGCTCGGACTGTGCGTTCGCGACCCGGCCACCTCGGAGCACGTCTCCGAAGATGCGCTGCGCCAACGAATCCGACGCGGCCAGCCGCACGAGATTCAGATACACGAAGTGGCTGTGCGGAATCTGCGCGACGTTCGGGTCCGCTGCCGCCAGGAGTCGAGTGACGTCGGCGACGACGCTCGGCGCCAGGTCGGGCCCACCGAAACGCTGCGGGACCGTGATCGCCAGTAGCCCGGAGGAGGTGAGATCGTCGATCTCGGCGTATGGGAGTCGACGCTGCCGATCGCGCTCGGCGGCGTCGACCGTGATACGCCCTGCGACCTCCCGCGCCCTCGACCGCGCGGCCGCGGCACTGCTGGGAACTGTCTCGAGATCGACTGTCGGCCTTGATGTGTGAGCGGCAATCGACACTGTCACACCGTCGCGCTACGATCGACGGCCTCAAGTTCACGCACGAGTGGCAGCACACGCTGTCCGAAGTACTCGATCTCTTCCTGGAAGTGTAGGAACCCACCGAGCACGAGGTCGACCCCGAGCTTCTTGTACGCGACGATCCGCTCGGCGACTTGTTCGGGCGTGCCGATCAGTTGGGTGCGGAAGCCGTCGTTGTACTGCACGAGATCCTCGAACGAAGAGTCGGCCCACATTCCCTTCTTGTCGCCGGTCGCGCTGCCGGCCTGCTGCACCGCACTGCGGAATCCTTCGACTGCAGGCTTGTTCGCCTTCTCGACGATCTCCCGCAGGGTATCTCGCGCCTCGGCTTCGGTGTCGCGAGCGATGATGAATCCGTTCAGGCCGAACCGTACTTCACGATCATGTGCGCGCGCTACGGCACGCAGATCGTCGAGTTGTTCTGTGACGCCGTCGAAACTCTTGCCGTTGGAGAAGTACCAGTCGGAGAACCTACCGCCGTTGTTGCGTGCCGCCGTGGAGTTACCGCCCTGGAAGAGCTCAGGGTTGGGGCGTTCGGGGGTGTTGAGGGGCCTGGGCTTGAGGGTGAAGTCGTGGATGCGATAGAAGTCACCGCGGTAGTCGACGTTGTCCTCGGTCCAGATCTTTCGGATCACCTCGAGGAATTCTGCACTGCGGCGGTAACGCTCATCGTGCTCGAGCCATGGCTCGCCGAGGTGCGTGAACTCGTCCTTGAACCATCCGCTCACCACGTTGACAGCGAAGCGGCCCCCGGACAGGATGTCGGCGGTGGCCCCGAACTTCGCAAGCACAGCCGGATGCCAGAGACCGGGGTGTACTGCCGCAATGAGTTTGAGTCGTTCGGTCGCACCGAGCAGAGCGAGGCTGAACGACGTTGACTCGTGCTGGAATTCGGCGCCGTAACTGGCTTCGTACCGCACCTGACTCAGCGCGTACTCGAATCCGTTGTTCTCGGCTGTCCGGGCGAGTCGTTTGTTGTACTCGAAGTCCCAACCGGTGCGCTGTTCGATGTCGCTCGTGACGAGCCCTCCCGACACATTCGGAACCCAATACGCGAATTTGATCTCGTCGGCGATCTTCTCGGTGGACATGCAACTCCTGTCGGTCGGCGGGCACCCGCGGTACACAGATGGAGTTCAGTGTCGACGACGCGACTTACGTCGCCCACAGTTCAAATCCGAGTGGATTCAACTGGACAGCGCACATCGGCGCACGGACGATGGTGGCTCGATGGCGAGGGGCCGGCGCTCAGCGCTCGTCGGACGGCTCCCACTGCGCCATTCCGAGGAACACGATGACGAGCTGGCGCTGGGTGCGCTCGATGATCGCCGATTCGGCGCCCCTGCCCCGATGTTCACCGTCGAGGATGTCGGCGACCGCCGTCAGCATGATCGTCACGATGAGTTCGGCCGCGAGTTCGAGGTCGTCGGCGCTCCACTCGGCGAGGTCGGGCAGACGCGAGAGGTCGATGGCGAGTTCTTTCGAGAACAGTCGCAACTCGGTGTCGATGGCGCGCCTGATCTCGGCCAACCCGCCATGCTGTTCGCGGATCAGGAAGCGGAACGCCGGCTCGTTGTCGTGGACGTGTCGAAGCAGGATGTCGAGCGAACTCTTCGCGGTCGGCAGAGCCTGGCGGGCAGCGAGGTCGCGCCGCCCCTCCCTCAGGGTTCGCCGTAGAACCCGCATCGAATCCTCGACGAGCGTGACGCCGAGATCCTCCATGGACGCGAAATGCCTGTAGAACGCTGTCGGGACGATCCCGGCACCACGTGCGACCTCACGCAGGCTGATGCTGCCGAAGCTACGTTCGGAGACGAGATCGAGTGTCGTGTCGAGCAACGCCTGCCGGGTGCGGTTCTTGCGGTCGGCACGACTCTCCGAATCCGCCGACCGTGCACCGTGTGAGGTGGAAGATCGACGGGTCCTGGTCACCTCCGAGAGTTTATCCTGCCGCAGGTCAGCGCCGACCGACCGCCATGCCGATCCGAGATGGGCACGCGACGGGTCAGCACTCAGGGTACGAACACAACTCGCCCGACGGTGGTGCCGTCGCCGAGACGACCGACGCCGTCGGCGACATCGGTGAATGCGAGTCGTTCACCGACAAGTGGCGTGACCAGACCCTTGTCGGCCAGACGGGTCAGTTCGCGATGACACTCGTCGATGACGGCCGGATTCTTGGTCTGGTAGAGCCCCCAGTGCAGGCCGACGATCGAGTAGTTCTTGATCAATGCGTGGTTGAGCGCAGGCGTGGGAATCGTTCCACCGGCGAATCCGATGACCACGATGCGACCCTCGAAAGCGATGCATTTGGTCGATCCGGCGTACGCGTCACCGCCCACCGGGTCGACGACGATGTCGGCGCCATGCCCGCCGGTGAACTCCTTCACCGCCGCCACGAAGTCTTCCGAATGCCTGTCGACGACAAGATCGGCGCCGAGTTCCTCGGCGTAGTGTGCCTTGTCGGGTCCGCCGACGACCCCGATGACCCTCGCACCGGCCGCCTTGCCGAGTTGCACTGCGGCACTGCCGACTCCGCCGGCCGCGGCGTGAACGAGGAGATAGTCGCCCTCGCTGATCTGTGTCCGACGGTGCAGCGCGAACCAAGCCGTTTGGTAGCCGATGGTCAGTGCCGCGGCTGCGGCGTCGTCGAGTGCCTCTGGAGCGTGAAATACGTTGGCCTGGTTCATGAGCGCATATTCGGCGAACGCACCACCCGGCAGGATCGGAGTACCGACGACCCGTTCCCCGACGTCGGCGCGCGTGACGCCGTCACCCACCGCGACGACCTCGCCGCAGAGTTCGACGCCGGGCGTGAACGGCAGCGGCGGCTTGATCTGGTACTTGCCCTGACACAGCAGCACGTCCGGGAAGTTGGCAGGCGTTGCGAGCACTTTGACCACGACCTCGCCGACGCCAGGCGCCGGCTCGTCGATCTCCTCGAGCGTCAGCACATCGCGCGGATCGCCGAGTTCGTTGACACACCAGGCTTTCATCTATTTCTCCTCCGGATCGGTTGTCGGACGGACGTGGCCCCGACCGCTGCAGCCGACGTCGGTACTCCGCGCCGAACCAGGATGCACAGCCACGTGTTCACTCACACCCGGCCATCGACGTGACCGGCGTCTCTGCAGTCATCTATAGTTGAATCTGACTTCAGATTCAACACCATCGGCCGTGACCGCCATGGACAGCCGCGTCCCGAGACAGTGCACCCGGCCATGCGCGGACGGCTCAACGACGTGCGCTCCCACATACCGACGGTCAGTCTCGACGAGGTGACGCGCGCCGTCGTTTCGTCTCGACCTGCCTCACGCAGCGGCAACCGAATCGCCACGCGCAAGCAGGCGCGCGTAGCGACCGCCGCGGGCGACCAGTTCGGCGTGCGTACCCGCCTCGGCGATCCGACCGTGGTCGAGCACCAGGATCTGGTCGGCGTCGCGGACCGTGGACAACCGGTGAGCGATCGTGATGGTTGTCCTGCCGGCACTCGCGGCGTCGACCGCTGCCTGCACGGCACGTTCGGTCTCGTTGTCGAGCGCACTGGTCGCCTCGTCGAGCACGAGGATTCGAGGATCACGCAGCAGGGTGCGCGCCAAGGCGATGCGTTGCTTTTCTCCTCCGGAGAAGCGGTGTCCCCGAGCACCGACGAGAGTGTCGTATCCGTCGGGCAACGCCACGATGAGGTCGTGTACCTGTGCTGCGCGGGCGGCCTGCTCGATCTGCTCGTCTGTCGCATCGGGCCTCGCGTGGCGCAGATTGTCACGAATACTCGCGTGCAGCAGATAGGTCTCCTGCGAGACGACACCCACGATGCTCGCCAGGTCTGCGAGTGCGATGTCTCGCACGTCGATGCCGTCGATGCTGACCGTTCCGGAGTCGACATCATGCAATCGTGAGACGAGCGACGCCAGCGTCGTCTTTCCCGAACCGGTTTCGCCGACCAGGGCCAGAGAACCTCCCGCCGGGACATCGATGTCGATGTGCTGCAGCGCATCGGTCGCCGCACCCTCATAGCGAAACGCGACGTCGTCGAAGCGGACCGCGCCGTCCACATCCATCAGCGGGACAGGGCGTGCGGGGTCGTCAATGGTGACCGGCAGGTCGAGGTATTCGAAGATCCGACTGAACAGAGCCAGCGAACTGGTGATGCTGACCCCGACGTCGAGAAGACTCATCAACGGTCGGAACAGAGTTGCCTGCAGACCGGTGAACGCCACCAGTGTGCCGATGGTCATTACGCCCGATGTAGCCGGTAATCCGGCGACCAGATAGAGCAACGCCGGGATGGTCGCGAAGATGATGTTCATCGTCGCCATCCGCCAGCGGCCGGACAGTTGCGAGCGCACCTCGAGATCGACGAGGGTATGGGAGGTATCGGTGAAGCGTTGTGCCAGTGCAGGTCCGGCGCCGAGGGTCTTGGCCAAGTGGATGCCGCCGATCGAGAGCGACTCCTCGATCTGGGTCTGCATGTCGGCGAGCGTTCGCTGACGCTTCGTGGTGATCTCACGCCGCATCCTCGCGACCGTTCGAGTCAGCCAAATGGCCGGCGGCAGCACGACGAGCGAGAGCAGTGACAGCTGCCAGCTCAGGACCACCATGGCCACTACTGTGCCCACGACCGTCGTGAGATTGGCGGCCACCGATGTGGCGGTGGTGGTGACCACGGTCTGCATCCCGCCGATGTCGTTGGTCAGGCGACTCTGCACCTCACCGCCGCGCGTACGGGTGAAGAAGCCCAGTGATTGTCGTTGAAGATGAGTGAACACCCGGGTGCGCAGGTCATGCATCACACGCTGCCCGACGGACGTCGAGATCCAGGTCTGCAGGACGCCGAGAACGGAACTGACCACCGCAATACCGATCATCGCGACCACCGACCACACGAGTAGCGTCACGTCGCGCTCCGGGATGGCACGGTCGATGACCTCACGGACCAAAAACGGGTTGGCAAGAGCGATGATCGAGGACGCGACGATCAACGCCATCACGAGCGCGATGCGAAGTCGGTACGTCGAGAAGAGCGCAGCGACACGACGCAGACTCACCGGCTTCTCTTCGAGTTGAACACGGTCGGCCGGGTCGAGTCGGGCGGGACCCCTGCCGCCGCCCTGCGGCATACCCGAAGGTCTGCCTGGTGATGTCTTGGTTTGGGGGCTCGTCAGACGAACCACCCCCTTTCACAAAGAATACTGAGGTTTCCTCAGCAAGTGTAGCGCATTATTGAGGTAACCTCATCTATATGGGTGTAGACCGAGGTACGCGCGATCGAGACTCACTACGTGACCTGGTGATGACGACCGCACGTGGGCTTCGACATCGCTGGTTCGAGACCTTGGAACCGTGGCAGCTGTCCCCACACGAGGTACGGGCACTGCGCGTGGTCGCACGCGGCGGGACCGGACAGGACCCTCGCCTCGGCGAGATCGCACGGGAACTGCGGATAGCGCCACGCTCGGCGACCGAGGTGATCGACCGGCTCGAACAGCGAGGTCTCACCGAGAGCTCGCCTGACGACCAGGATCGTCGAGCCCGATGCGTTCGGGTCACCGAGTCCGGTCGGCGCGTACTCGACGAACTGCGGCATGCACAGGCGGTCGACGCCGACGACTTCTTCGCGGTCCTGAGCGATGCCGAGCGAGCACAACTCGGCGACATTCTGCGGCGCCTGACCGACGCACACGACGGTGAGGAGCATGAGCATCATCGACACGGCCGCGGCGACCGAAGCGACATCAAAGACGCCGACCAGCACACGTGATACTCCAGCCGCCATTTACCGGATACGAGGGCCGACCAGTTGCGCGGTGTCCCAACCGTCAACTGTGCTACATGCCACAGTCAGGCATCGACCGAGAGGCGCGCCGCATCGCGACGCAGCACTCCACTTTTCGGCGAACCCGTGCAACACTATTGGGAGAACACTCGTACACTGAGTGTTCGACAAGATAGTTAGACGCCGGACTCCGAACGGAGACAGCCCCATGACCATCCGCTTACCTGAAGTGGTCGGGTCCATCGTCGAGGCAGGCCTCTCGCCGCATCCCGTCGACCGGTACCTCGAACTACTCGACCCCATGATCACCTGGCGCGATCTGCGCGCGAAGGTCGTCGAGGTCTCACGACCCACACCGCGAACCGTGCGCCTCACCCTGGCACCGACCAGACAGTGGCGCGGCCACCGTGCCGGCCAGTTCATCCAGCTCAAAGTGGTCATCGACGGCGTAAGGCACGTCCGATGCTTCTCGCCGGCCAATGCGCAGGGACGATCGGAGACGATCGAACTGACCATCACGGCACACGACGACGGATTCGTCTCCACCTACCTACGTGACAACGCGAGGGTCGGCGACGTCTACGGCCTCGAGCAAGCCGACGGCGATTTCGTCCTCCCGGACGACCCGTCGAGTCCGATCGTGCTCGTCAGCGGTGGCAGCGG
The DNA here is from genome assembly GCF_000248075.1 of Gordonia otitidis NBRC 100426. Classification (GTDB taxonomy): domain Bacteria; phylum Actinomycetota; class Actinomycetes; order Mycobacteriales; family Mycobacteriaceae; genus Gordonia; species Gordonia otitidis. The sequence goes on from NZ_BAFB01000080.1 coordinate 17,149, forward strand.
CGTCACGCCGACACTGTCGATGCTGCGCACACTTGTAGCCTCAGAGCACACCGGGCCGATCACTTTCGTGCACTACGCCCGCACACCCGATGACGTCGCCTACGCCACCGAACTCGGCGCGCTGGCGGCGGTTCACCCGAACATCGACGTCAGACTGCGTTATACCCGCGGGCCCGACGGCCACTTCGTGCCAGAGCACTTCGACGACGTCGCCGTCGACGACGCCGACGTCTTCGTGTGCGGCCCGACAACTCTGATGGACGCGATCACCGACCATCTCGGGGACGCCCACCCCACCGCCCGCATACACAGCGAGTCCTTCCGCCCGGCGCCACTGGTGGTCGGCGATCCCGACGAACCCGCGTCAGGAGAACTCACGTTCACCACGTCCGGTCGCAGCGCGACCAATGACGGCCGCACGATTCTCGACCAGGCCGAGTCGGCGGGACTGTCGCCGGCATCGGGCTGCCGCATGGGAATCTGCTTCTCCTGCGTCGCAACGAAACAATCCGGCTGCACACGCAACGTGCTGACCGGCGACACCGACACCGAAGCCGACAAGCAGATCCAGCTGTGCATCAATGCACCGGTCGGCGACGTGGAAATCGAGGTTTGAGCAATGACTGTCACCACCATCACCCCGCCAGAACACACCAACATCCCCCCTGCGCTGCGCGCGCAGGCCGATCCCAACACCCTCCATCTGAGCTACGAGCAGGTCGAGGCGCTCGGTCGCGAACTCGACGAGGTGCGCGCACGGGTCGTCGCAGATCTCGGTACGAAGGACCGCGAATACCTGTACTCGATCATCCGGGCGCAGCGCGGATTCGAGATCGCCGGTCGCGGACTGCTTTTCTTCGGCTGGTTCCCCCCGGCCTGGGTCGCCGGTGTCGGTGCACTGAGCGTGTCCAAGATCCTCGACAACATGGAGATCGGGCACAACGTCATGCACGGCCAGTACGACTGGATGCGCGAGGACACCTACAACTCGCGCGAATTCGAGTGGGACACAGTGTGTCCCGCCGACCAGTGGAAGCACAGCCACAACTACATGCACCACACCTTCACCAACATCATCGGTGAGGACCGTGATATCGGCTACGGCATCCTCCGGATGGCCCGCGACCAGAAGTGGAACCCCTACTATCTCGGCAATCTCGGATACGCGACAGCGCTGATGCTGCTGTTCGAGTGGGGCGTGATGCTCCACGACCTCGAGGCCGAGAACATCGTCGCGGGCAAGCGAAAGTGGTCCGACATCAAGGGCCTGGTCAAGGGCATGTGGCGTAAGGCGAGCAAGCAGGTTCTCAAGGACTACGTCGTCTTCCCCGCACTGTCGGGTCCGTTCTTCCTACCGACGCTGCTCGGCAATGCCAGCGCCAACCTGGTGCGCAACATCTGGACGTACTCGATCATCTTCTGCGGCCACTTCCCCACCGGGGCACAGACGTTCAGCGCCGACGAATGCAAGGACGAGACGCGCGGCCAGTGGTACCTGCGGCAGATGCTCGGCTCGGCCAACATCACCGGTAGCAGCTTGTTCCACATCATGAGCGGCAACCTGTCGCACCAGATCGAGCATCACCTGTTCCCCGACATCCCGGCAAGCCGTTATCCGACGATCGCCGAGGACGTGCAGGAGATCTGCGAGAAGTACGGTCTGCCCTACAACACCGGACCGCTGCATCAGCAGCTGCTGTCGACCTGGTCGAAGATCGCCAAGCTCTCGCTGCCGAACTCGATGACCTCCGACGACAACGAACTCTCCGTCATCGTGGAACGACAGAAGCCTGCCGGAGTAGCCTGAGTGCCCATGATCGACCGCTACGAACGCAACAAGGACATCGTCCAGGAGATCGTCGAATCCACCGCGACACACGTCGGACGGATCGCCACGATCATCACGACAGCCGTGGCCGACGTGGCGCGGGAGGTCGGCGACATCGTCACCGACGGGTTCGAGATGCGTGATGCGGCACGTAAGGCCAAGGCGGACGAGCACCGCGAGATCGTCGACGCCGAACTGGTCGCCGAGATCGACGACGCGGATGCCACGCAGGCGGCGATCACCGCCGTCGAAGAGCGTGACGTCCACGAGAAGCGCGGCAGCTGAGGCGAGTTGCCGGTAGACCCAGCGGGGGCTGATCCTTTACAGGGTCAGCCCCCGCCTCGCGTCCATGATGCGTATCCGCACAGGTCAGACCGGTTGCGTTCACGGTGACCGCAATGTTGGCGGTCCGCGACGGACGCGCCGTAGTGTTGTCGTGTTTCGCATGTCGACATCTGCACGGGGAGTTCTGTGTCCACACCAGCCGTCTTCACCTTTCCCAACCCGGTCAACGAGTACGCCGCCCGATCGACTGCCGGACTCGTCGTGGTGCTGGCGGTCGTCGCCATCGTCGTGAATCACCCGATCGTGTACGCCCTCCTCGCAGTCGGCTTCCTGCTGCGCGTCCTCTCAGGACCGAAGCTGTCGCCTTTCGGACAACTGTCGGTGCGGGTCATCGCGCCCAGGATCTGGCGCAGAGAGAAGCTGGTTCCCGGTCCGCCGAAGCGTTTCGCGCAGGCCATCGGGCTCGCGTTCTCCACGACGGCCCTCATCCTGAGCCTGCTCGGATACGGTCTCGCCGCGCAGATCGTCGTCGGGCTCCTGATTGTCGCGGCGACGCTCGAATCGGTGTTCGGCGTGTGCCTGGGCTGCATCGCGTTCGGTTTCCTCCAGCAGCGCGGCGTCATCCCCGCCGACGTCTGCGAGGCGTGCAACAACATCTGGTTGCGTGACCCGGAGAACGCGACGTCCGCGAGTCGCTGAGCTACCCGCGACGCGACGAATCGGTCGGCATCGTCGAAGAGGTAGCGTTTCGAACCCGTATGTCGTGGCTCAACGCAACCTAATCCAGCAGTCCGAGCGCGATCCCGTCGAGGATGTCGTGTTCGCCCACCACGAGTTCGGTGATTCCGGCGCGTTCGGACAGCACACGCGCCAACTCCAGCGTCACGAGCGCGCCACCGCCGATCACGTCCACACGGCCGGGATGCATCGGCCCCAGGGCTGCGCGCTCGGCGCGGGTCATGGCGACCAGTTCGTGACAGACACGGTCCAGATCGTCGATCCCGATGCGCGACAGGTGAATTGCGTCGGAGTCGTAGGACTCCATCCCTGAGTTCACAGCCGCGATCGTCGTCAATGTTCCCGCGACTCCGACCCATGTCTCGGCTCGGTCGACGGGTACGGCGTCGAATGCGAGCGCGAGACGGTCGTGGATGAACTGCCGTGCGCTCGTGATCTCGCGGTCGGTCGGCGGATCGGAATGCAGGGCGCGTTCGGTGGTTCGGACGCAGCCGACGTCGGCGGAGTACGCGGCCGTCACTCCATCCGCGTCGCCGAGGACGACCTCGGTCGAACCGCCGCCGAGGTCTGTGACCACGAACGGACCTCTGGTCGGGTCGAGTTCGCCGACAGCGCCGCGGAAGGACAGTCGCGCCTCCTCGTCGCCCGTAATCACCTCGGCCTGCGCGCCGTCGACGACGCAACCGAGCAACTCCGCGGTCATCGCGAAGAAGACGTCCCGGTTACGCGCGTCACGCGTGGCCGAGGTCGCGACCATCCGCACGCGTTCGACCCCCAACGACCGCATGATGTCGACGTAGTCAGCGAGCGCGACGCGCGTACGGTCGATCGCCTCGTCGGCGAACTTCCCTGTGGCATCTACCCCTTGACCGAGCCGCACGACCCGCATCTCGCGGTGCAGATCGCGCAGGCGCGGGCGGTCTCGACCAGCGGACGGTTCCTCGTCCGCGACGAGCAGTCTGATGGAGTTGGTGCCACAGTCGACCGCGGCGACGACCGTCACTGTCCGTCTCCCGCCGCGTCCACGGCAAGGTCGGGCCAGTCGTCGGGAACAGCGCTGCCGCGCAATCCATGTGCCGCAGCCAGAGCCACCGCCTCGTCGCCGAGCGGATTGACGCCGGGCCCCTTCGCGAGTGAGTGCGCGATCAAGACGTGGAGGCACTTCACCCGATCCGGCATCCCCCCACCCGAGAAGTCGGTGCCCAGTGACTCGATGGCATCGCGTTCGGCGAGGAAGGACTCGTGTGCGCGGCGATACGACGCCGCGAGTTCGTCGTCGACAGCGAGCCGAGCGGTCATCTCCTTCATCACGCCCGCCGACTCCTGTCGACTCGCCTCCGCGGTCAGCCGCGGATCCGTGAGGTAGTAGAGCGTCGGGAACGGCGTGCCGTCGGGCAACCGCGGAGCGGTCTTCACGACAGCGGGTACGCCATCGGGCGTTCGATAGCTGATCTCGATGACACCGCGCGGCTCGCGACCGAGTTGCGCGGCGATCGTTGCCAGATCCTCGTCGCTCACCTGGTGGCCGGCAGGCGGGTTGGCGTCGGGTGTACTCACGTCCTCTTTGCTACCAGTTCGGCGTTGCGCGCTCAGTGTGACCCCGGCGCGTCGGCGCCGGGCGGAGTGGACACCGACTGCCACAGATTGCCGTACCAGGGGTTAGCCTCGTGCGCGGCTTCCCGCTCGCGCGCAGCACTCTTGGCCGCCTCGTCGGGGTACAACATGATGAACGGGGTCTCGCCCGGTTTGGCCAGCTTCAAGCGCTCCCGCGCCTTCGCCTCGATGTAGGCGGGGTCGTTCTGCTCGTTGACCTTCTGCTGGTAGTCGGCGACCTGGTCACGCAACTGGGCATTCGATTGCTCCAGTTGGGAGAACTCGGAGTGCTGCGAGAAGTATGTGCGCATCGGCATCGCCAGCGTCAGTGCGACGACCCCGACGACCAGTGACAACACGACTGCGCGTTTGGCATCGACACGGTGCAGTCGTCGCGCGAGTCGTTCGGTGAATCCCGCTCGTCGTCGACGTTGTGCCCGCAGCCGTTCGCGTTCCTGGCGGACGCGGGAGATCGCGCCGTTCTCGCTGACGACGTCCTCGGCGCTGTCAGTGATCTCTGCGTCAAAATCCAGGGGCGCGTCGTCGTAAATCTCCTGTTCGCCGGTCTCGATGACCGAGACCGGCGAACGACGAGATGTCGACCGCTCGCGCCGGGGTGTCTTGCGGGCACGCTCCCGGGAGCGGGGATCGCTGGTCGACGCACGCGTGCGCCGACGTGCTGAGCCCTGTGCCATGGGCTCTAGCTAATCACGAACCGTACGAATATCGGGGGAAGGCGAGGTCTCCCGCGTAGCGTGCCGCGTCGCCGAGGCCCTCCTCGATGCGCAGCAGCTGGTTGTACTTCGCGACGCGCTCACTGCGAGCAGGTGCGCCGGACTTGATCTGACCACAGCCACACGCGACGGCGAGGTCGGCGATCGTGGTGTCCTCGGTCTCGCCCGAACGGTGGCTCATCATGGTCTTGTAGCCGTTGTTGTGGGCGAGCGCGACGGCGTCGAGCGTCTCGGTGAGTGTGCCGATCTGATTCACCTTGACCAGCAACGCATTTGCCGCGCCCTTGGAGATTCCCTCTTCGAGCCGCTCGGGATTGGTGACGAACAGATCGTCGCCGACGAGCTGCACCTTGTCACCGAGGGCGTCGGTCAACTTGACCCATCCGTCCCAGTCGTCCTCGGAGAGACCGTCCTCGATCGACACGATCGGGAATTCGTCGACGAGCTTCTCGTAGTAGCTGATCATCTCGTCGCTCGAGAGCTTCTTTCCCTCGAGGTTGTAGGCGCCGTCACTGTAGAACTCGGTCGCCGCGGCATCGAGCGCGATGGCGATGTCACGACCGAAGTTGTAGCCGGCGGCTTCGACCGCTTCACCGATGACCGCGATCGCCGAGGCCGTGTCGGGAAGGTCGGGCGCGAATCCGCCCTCATCGCCGAGGGCCGTGTTCAGGCCACGCTTGTGGAGCACCGACTTGAGCGAGTGGTAGACCTCCGCACCCCAGCGCAGCGCCTCTTTGAAGGTGGGGGCTCCGATCGGGGCGATCATGAACTCCTGGAAGTCGATGCCGTTGTCGGCATGCTCACCGCCGTTGATGATGTTCATCATCGGAACGGGGAGGATGTGAGCGTTGGGTCCACCGATGTAGCGGAACAGCGGCAGACCCGCCGATTCCGCGGCGCCCTTGGCCACTGCGAGCGACACGCCGAGGATGGCGTTGGCTCCGAGTCGGCTCTTGTCCGGAGTTCCGTCGGCGTCGATGAGTGCCTGGTCGACGAGTCGCTGCTCCTCGGCCTCGATTCCGATGACCGCGGGCGCCAGTTCGCTCAACACACCCTCGACGGCCTTCGTCACGCCCTTGCCGCCGTAACGCTTGCCGCCGTCACGCAGTTCGACGGCCTCGTGCTCACCCGTCGACGCGCCGGATGGCACTGCGGCACGAGTGAACGTGCCATCGTCGAGGACGACCTCGACCTCGACAGTCGGGTTGCCTCGCGAGTCCAGGATTTCGCGTGCACCAACCTGTTCGATGATTGCCACGGTGTTTGCCCCTATCGGTGAACATGTCGGCGGCACCTCACGCAGCCGACGGGTACGGGAACAAAGCCTAGTCGGTGAAGGCAACAGTCACGCATCGAGAGCTGACAGCGTCGCCGATGGGCGGGACGGTCAGTACCGCACGTTGATCGAATAGGCGTTCGCGTGGTCGCGCACGTCGATCACGTACGCCATCGAGTTGTTGTAGACCTTGACCGCTTTCTCCCAGCCCTGCGGTGTGGTCATGTCGCCGCCGGAGGACACACACAGGTAGCGCGCGGCCGACAACGCGGCGTCGTCGATGTTGTCCGGGTCGGCGCGACCGTCGCCGTTGGCGTCGACACCGTAGCGACGCCAGGTCTCGGGTATGAACTGGAACGGGCCCATCGCTCGGTCGTGGGTGGCATCGCCGTCGAGCTTTCCACCGTCGGTGTCGGGGATCTCCATGTTTCCGCGGGTGCCGTCGAGCGGCACACCCCGGATGGGTGGCCTGACATCACCGTTGGGTGCGATCTCCGAGCCGTGGTGACGGCCGTGCTTGCTCTCGACGCCGCCGATTCCGGCAAGGGTGGTCCATCCGATCCCGCATTCGGGGTGCTGCTGCCGTTGGATCTCCGCAGCGTTGCCGTAGGCCTCGAGTGCGACGAACGGGATGCCGGTGGCGTCGGAGATCGGGCGCGCCCACTCGCGGAGCTGTTCAGCGGTACGGCCGGCCGCGTTGATGTCGACGTAGGGAACGGGCGCACCCAGACCGGGCGGGATGCCGTCGGGAATGTCGGGTCGCTTCAACGACGGGAGGTCGAGGCACGCAGACGTCATCATCGCGACGCATGTCAGAGCGGAAATCGAGGCGAGTGCCCGTCGAACGGTGATCATCGATTCACCATGGTGCCATTGGTCCCTTGGTGATCCCGCATCGCAGAGCGTAGCCTTAGCTGGCTCATATACGGTAAGGCTGGGCTGACCAGCCAAAACGTACATTTCAGACAATCCGGAGAATCACTGTGTTCGCGACCCTCATCATCGGCCTTCGGGAAGGCCTCGAGGCGGCGCTCATCGTGGGCATCATCGCGGCATTCCTGCGACGCCAGGGACGCACCGACGCCCTGCGGTGGATGTGGGTCGGCGTCGGCGTGGCGGTCGCGATCTGCGTGGCTGTGGCCATCGGCCTCGAGGTGCTGTCCCGCGACCTCCCGCAGCGCCAACAAGAGGGCCTCGAAACAGTCATCGGCGCCATCGCCGTCGTGATGGTGACCTACATGATCGTGTGGATGCGCGAACACGCCCGCGATCTCAAGGGTGACCTGGAGGCTGCGGCCACCGACGCAGTGAACGAGGGCTCCGCCGTTGCATTCGTGATGATGGCGTTCCTGGCCGTGCTGCGTGAGGGACTGGAGACCTCCGTCTTCCTGGTGGCTGCATTCAACGCAAGCCACAACGCGCTGCCGTCGGCACTGGGCGCGATCATCGGCATCGGCATCGCGGTCATCCTCGGCTACGGCATCTACCGCGGTGGTGTGCACATCAACCTCGCACGCTTCTTCAAGGTCACCGGTCTTCTGTTGGCGCTCGTCGCGGCAGGCCTCGTGATGACCGCATTCCGCACAGCTCACGAGGCCGGCTGGCTGAACGTCGGCCAGCAGCAGGTTGTCGATCTCACCTGGCTCGTTCAGCCCGGGTCACTCCAGTCGTCACTGCTGACCGGTGTGCTTGGCATCCAACCGAGACCCGTACTGATCGAGGTCGTCGGCTGGGCGGTGTACCTGCTGGTGGTCGGCATGATCGTGCTGTGGCCTGCCGGGAAAGCGTTCCCCCGGCGTGCGGCCGGGCTGGCCTGCGGCGCGCTCGCCGCAGTGCTGGCGGTGGCAGCGATCGCAGTGTTGTCCACGGCACCCGCTCAACCGTCCGCCCCGTCCGACACGTTGCGCGCGAGCGTCTCGGGCACACCGTCGACGTCGGGGGTGCTGGCGGGACGCAGCGTGCGCGTTCCCGACCCCGTGTCGGTGCGGATCGACTCCGCCGATCCCTCGCTGGCCACGGGGGCTCTCACGTCGGGCACCGTCACGACTCCGCTGCCCAAGCTCACGGCGACCGACGACGCCCAGATCGGATCAACGAGCTTTCCGACCTATCAGCAACTCGTCTCACCGAACCTCGACATCGACGTGTTGATCCCCGACGCTCCGGCGCGTGTCACCCCCGCACAGGTGGCGGCGGGCAACAACGGCCGACTTCCGGTCGGCCTGAACACCCAGACCTTCGGCGTCGACGCATCGGTCGTCTACACGGTGACCGCAACGGTCACGACGAGCGTCGATCCGACTTTCCACACGCCGGTCGCCGCTGATGTCCACTACGTGGTGACAGCGACGGCCACACCCGAGTCGGGCGCGGCTGTGGTGCTCGGAAAGGTCGCGATGTTCGACGCCGAGCACACCGCGGGCGCCGACGAACTCGCCGCATTGCAGCAGGCCGTCGATCAGCGCTCCGACCATCACTTCCGTTCGGTCGTACTGCCGCTGTGGCTTGCCGGGTGCGCGGTCATCGCCGCCATCGTCGCCTGTGCGCTCTTGCTGACGCGCAGACGTGTGGACGAGCCGGACGATCACGAGGATTTGCAGGCAGGGGCTCTTGACGACCCCGCTCACACAAAGGAGAAAACCACATGAGGGTGCGACCACTGGTGGCCGTCGGCGCGGCAGCCGTCGCCGTCGTCGGGATCGCGGGCTGTTCGGACAGCTCCGACTCGTCGAACTCGTCGTCGGATGTGAAGACCGTCAAGGTCGAGATCACCGATCAGGGCTGTAAAGCCGCTCCTGACAAGGTCGACGCCGGTCCCATCACCTTTGAGATCACCAACACGAATGCCGCCGCGGTCAGCGAGGTCGAGCTGATCAAGGACAACCGCATTCTGGCCGAGCGGGAGAACATCGCTCCCGGTATGGCGTCGGTGTCGTTCTCCCACAAGCTCGACGGCGGAACCTACGAGCTCTACTGCCCCGGCGCGGCCAGCGAGAAGACCCAGTTCACCGTCACCGGCAAGGCCGCGGAGGCGACCGGAACCGTGGCAGACAAGCTGAAGACGGCGTCGACCGACTACAAGGCCTACGTCGTCACCCAGGTGGGTAGCCTCGCCGACTACACCGGGAAGCTGACCGCCGCGGTCAAGGCGAACGACCTCGCGGGCGCCACCGACGCATACCCGAAGGCCCGTCCCTACTACGAGCGCATCGAGCCGATCGCGGGCGCATTCTGCACCGACGGTTCGACGGACTGCTCCGACAACGCTTCGGTCAGTCTCGATTTCGCAATCGACGCGCGCCCCGATGCCGTCGGTCCCGGCGACAAGTGGGAGGGCTTCCACGTCCTCGAGAAGGCGATCTACCAGGACAAGAACCTCGCCAACATGGGCCCCGTCGCGGACCAGCTGCAGAAGAACGTGGAATTACTCAAGACCGTCGTCAACAAGCCCGAGTTCACCTTTGCTCCGGCCGAGATCGTCAACGGTGCAGGCGATCTGCTCGACGAGGTCTCGACCACCAAGCTGACCGGTGAGGAAGAGGCGTACTCGCACATCGACATCCTCGACATGCAGGCGAACATCGAGGGCTCTGAGCAGGCGTTCGCAGTGGTCAAGCCCGCGCTCAAGGACATCGATCCGCAGCTCACGCAGACCATCACCGATGCGTTCGGCAAGGTCGACTCGCTCATCGACACGTTCCGCGATCCCAACGAACCGGGTGGCTTCAAGAACTTCACCCAGGTGACCGCCGAGCAGAAGCGCGAGATGGCGGCCGCCATCGTCGCCGTCAAGGATCCGCTGGCACAGGCCGGCGGAAAGATCGCGGCAGCGAGCTGATGTGATGGCCGCCGACGACACTCCACCACAGCAACCGGATGACACCACCCCATCCGACCAGACCACACAACCGTCCGGCGACGACCGAGGACGCGGACCGCGGTTGGGACGCAGGGGATTTCTCGGTGTCGCCGGACTCGCGGGAGTCGTCGTCGGCGGCGCGGCGGGTGGCGCCATCGGTTATGCCGCCGCCCCGAAACCGACGGACGCCGCTGCCGAGACGGTCGAGTTCTACGGCGAACACCAGGCCGGGATCATCACTCCACAACAGAATTCGCTGGTGTTCGCGGCATTCGACGTGGCCGACTCGGTCACGACCCAGCAACTCGAGGTGATGCTCGCGCGCTGGGCGGCCGCCGCGAGCCTCCTCACCGAGGGCAAACCCGTCGGACCTGTGGAGACTCGGCCTGGTTCACCACCTGCCGACACCGGCGAGGCGTTCGATCTCGGACCGAGCAAACTCACCGTGACGGTGGGTTTCGGCCCGAGTCTGTTCGACGACAGGTTCGACCTACGCGACAAGATGCCCGCCGCGCTGAAACCCTTGGGCCAGTTGGCGGTCGACACGACGATCGATCCGTCGATCAGCGGTGGGGACATCTGCGTGCAAGCGTGTTCCGAGGACCCGCAGGTCGCGTTCCACGCCGTACGCAATCTCGCTCGAATCGGACGCAGCACCGTCACACTCCGCTGGCTCCAGGAGGGGTTCGGCCGGGCGTCGGCCACCTCGACGTCGCAGGTGACCCCGCGCAACCTGCTGGGGTTCAAGGACGGAACCGCCAACATCAAGGCGGAGGATCCGAGCGTCGCCAAAGAATGGGTGTGGGTCGGCGACGAGACCGACCAGCCGTGGATGAAGGGCGGCTCATACCTGGTGTCGCGCAAGATCCGTATGCACATCGAGGCATGGGACTCCGACGACATCTCCGACCAGGAGCTGATTTTCGGCCGGTCGAAGGACGACGGCGCGCCGCTGTCCGGCGGCAGCGAATTCACCGCGGTCGACTTCCACAAGCGGCTCGACACCGGGAAGTTCGCAGTCGACCGCTTCTCACATGTGCGGTTGGCCCACCCCGACAACAACGGGGGCGCTCAGATACTGCGGCGTGGTTACAACTACACCGACGGAATCGATACGCGCACCGGAACACTCGCAGCCGGACTGTTCTTCATCGCGTACCAGAAGAATGCGCACGAGCAGTTCGTCCGCATCCAGAACAACCTGGCCCAGGACGGACTCAACGAATACATAGCTCCCATCTCGAGCTCACTGTTCGCCATTCCGCCCGGCCTCGCCAAGATCGGCGACTGGTACGGCAAGAAGCTGTTCGGGTACACGGACTAGCCCGAGCTGGCCGAGGAGGCCGTCCGCCGGTTTGTGGGACGGCCGGCGCGGGGCGCGCTGTGGGGCGGGGCGCGCTGTGGGGCGGGGCGCGCAGGGCCCGGGCACGAGGCGCGGCGCACGGGGCCCGAGGCGCGGCGCTCGGGGCCAGGGGCCCCGTGGCACGGTGGCAGAAAGTGAGGAAAAGATTCCTTCCCCCACTTTCTGACGTTTCCCCGCGACACTTCCCGAGGAAGCGCACATAACCCACGGAAGAAGCCTTTCCCCTACTTCCTACACCCCGCGCAACCCGACACCCCCGTGCAGAAACTCGCGGGAGAAACCCTTCCCTTAATTCCCACACGCGCCTGACGGTAGGCCGCAGTCCTACCCGCTGCTCGAGCCTGTCGAGATCACTCCTCCAAGACGCCCCGCCGCACCAACTCGTCGACGATCTGCCCGGCGAGCTCGGCGATGTCGGCACCCGTCGTGTCGAACCGCAGATCCGGGCTCTCGGGCTTCTCGTAGGGTGCGTCGACCCCGGTGAGCCCCTTGAGCTCTCCGCGCCGTGCCCGCTCGTAGAGTCCCTTGGGATCCCGACGTTCACACTCGCGCACCGGCGTCGACACGTGGACCTCGACGAAGTCCAGGTCGGCAGCGGCATGCAATTCGCGCGCGATCTCGCGGTCGGATCTCAGTGGCGAGACCATCGACGCGATCGCGATGACACCGGCGTCAGCGAACAGTCGCGCGAGGTGCCCGACGCGCCTGATGTTCTCGGCACGGTCGCCGGGCGAGAAGCCGAGGTCGTCGGAGATTCCGTGCCGGATGTTGTCACCGTCGACGAGGTAGGCCACTCGTGCGCGGTTGACCAACTCGCGTTCGAGCGCGACGGCCACCGTCGACTTACCGGATGCGGGCAATCCGGTGAGCCATACCGTGGCACCCCGCTGCCCGGTCTTCGTCCACCTCTCCTGGCGGCTCAGCGCACTCGGGTGCCACTTGATGTCGTTGCGGGTCGCCTTGCCCGGAATCACCTCGCGCGCTTCGAGGATCGTGCCCGCTCCCACCGTGTCGTTCGACGCCTCATCGATGAGGATGAAAGCACCGGTGTCGCGGTTGCTCGAGTACGGGTCGGCGACCACCACCGACGACGTGCGCAACGTGAGTGTCCCGATGTCGTTGAGCGCCAACTCCGATGGCCCCACCTGCTCGAGCAGCGTCTCTGGATCGAGCTTGCGTTCGAGCGCCTGGACGGTGGCGCGTACCGTCGACGCCCCCTGTTTGAGAGCGACCCGATCTCCCGCATGCAACGGTGTTTCCGACAGCCAGCACACCGTCGCCGACAGTTCACGAGCCGCAACAGGAAGGTGCGCGTCGTCGAGTCCGCTGACGATCACATCGCCTCGGCCGACGTCGATGTCGTCGGCGAGCTGGATCGACACCGAGAGTGGCGCAACGCGGTCGGCCTCTGCGGGTCGAGGGTGTCGAGCGCGGTCACGGTGGTGCGTGAACCGGACGGCAGCACGACGACTCTGTCGCCGAGGTCGAGGGTTCCCGCAGCGACCCGCCCGGTGTAGCTCCGCTTGCCGTCGGGACCCGGCCGGGACACCCACTGGATCGGCAGACGCAGTTCGCGCGCAACAGGATTCGGGGCGTGCAGCTCGATGTCCTCGAGGTACTCGAGCAGTGTCGGCCCGGTGTACCAGGGGGTGTTGTCGGAGCGATGGACGACATTGTCACCGAGCTTGGCCGCCACCGGGATCGCGGTGATCTCCGCGGCACCGACATTCGTCGCGAGCTCGTCGAGTTCTGCGGTCAGTTCCGCGAAGCGTTCAGCGGAGAAGTCGACGAGATCGATCTTGTTGACCGCTGCGACGATGTGCGGAACACCCACGAGTGTGGCGATCCGCGCATGCCGACGAGTCTGGCGCAGCAGCCCCTTTCGCGCGTCGACCAGAAGCACGGCGACGTGGGCGTTCGACGCTCCGGTGAATGTGTTGCGCGTGTAACGCTCGTGACCGGGCGTGTCGGCGAGAACATAACTGCGAGTTGAACTCGAGAAGAAGCGGTAGGCGACGTCGATGGTGATGCCCTGCTCTCGTTCGGCGCGTAAGCCGTCGGAGAGCGCCGCGAGGTCGACGTCGCCGTCGTCGGACGTCACGCCGGCGAGATGATCGGTGGGCAGCGAACCGGTGTCGTGCAGGATGCGGCCGATCAGCGTCGACTTCCCGTCGTCGACGCTGCCCGCGGTGGCCAGGCGCAGCATCTGTCGACGACGTATCGGCGGGTTACTGTGCGTCGCAGTGGAATCTGCTCCTGTAGCCGTCGACGCCGCGCTGTCCGGCGCTGTCCGGGCCACTGTTTCGGTCATCAGAAGTAGCCCTCTCGTTTGCGATCCTCCATGGCGGCAGACGACGTCCGGTCGTCGGCACGCGTTTCGCCGCGCTCGGACACCGTCGCGGCGCCGATCTCCTCGATGATCTCGGGGATGGTCGTTGCCCGCGAGCGCACGGCGCCGGTGATGGTCAGGTCTCCGACCGTGCGATACCGCACCCATTCGGTCGTCACGTCACCCGGCGAATCAGGTTGCGAGTAGGGCGAAACGGCGAGAAGGATGCCATCGCGGTCGAACACCTCGCGTTGTGCCGCGAAATAGATCGACGGTAGTTCGAGGTCTTCGAGTTCGATGTAGCGCCAGATGTCGGTTTCGGTCCAGTTCGACAGGGGGAACACACGGACCGACTCGCCGCGTCGAATCCGACCGTTGTACAACGACCACGGCTCGGGGCGCTGTGCCCGCGGATCCCACTGGCCGAACTCGTCGCGGAAGCTGAAGACACGTTCCTTGGCGCGCGCCCTGTCTTCGTCGCGACGGGCACCACCGAATGCGGCGTCGAAGCCTCCCTCCTCCAGCGCATCGAGCAGCACGCGTGTCTGCAGGCGGTTGCGCGAGCCGGACGGGTCGGTCGACTCGGCGATACGCCCGGCCGCGATGGCGTCGGGAACCGAGGCGACGAGGAGCTTGATGCCGTCGGGATTGTCGTCGTTCGGCGAGACCCGGCGATCACGGAACTCGATGACCTCGTCGAAGTTGTGGCCGGTGTCGACATGGAGGATCGGGAACGGCAGGGGATGTGGACGAAATGCCTTCTCCGCCAGCCGAAGGAGCACGATCGAATCCTTGCCACCAGAGAACAGCAGCACAGGTCGTTCGAGTTCGGCCGCAACCTCACGGATGATGTGCACCGCCTCGGCCTCCAGCACACGCAGCGCGGACACGTGCTCGACGTCGACGCTGTCCGGCGAGGCTTCGGTGTCTTGTTCTGTGGTGGTCGTCTCTGCGCTCACTGGGGATATCCGTTCCGTACCGCGTCATCGCGGTAGCGCTCGACCCACTCCTTGGAACGGGCATCGGACTGTGGTTTCAACGGTGGTGGCGGCGCGAGGGTGGGGTCCTGCCCGAGCGCGGAGAGCACCCGAGCGGTGGTTCCCGACGGATCCTTGGTGAGCTCAGCGAACTCGATCTCGAGTGGTTCGATGCCTTCGGCCACGAACCAGTCACGCCAGGATCGCTCCTGCTGCAACAGAATTCGCGCGAGATGCGCGATACCCTCGGCATGGTAGACCGCAGTGTCGGCGTCCTGCCCGCCGTCGTGTCGCCACACACGGGTCTGGACCGCTCGCCACATCGACACCGCCTGCGGCACGACGTCTTCCCGGTACACGTGCACGTAGAGAGGATCGGAACCGAGGAGTGCGCGAATGGCCGCACGCAGCGAGCCGGAGCCGATACGAGCACGGGTTATCAGCAGCGGCGTCTGATTCCACATCAGCTTTCCGCCCCACACCCCGTTCGCCGAACGGCCCTCGGCGAGGACGTCGGCGCGCCACTGCGCGAACGTTCGCCCGTCGACCACGCCGTCGTCGACCTCGGCGAGTAGATCCAGGATCTGTGGATCGTCGACGTCCGCGAACCACTCCCGCGGCTGCGGCGAATGGGACGACGACGGGAACTCCTGGAAGAACTCCTCCGGGGTTCCCGCGACGCCTGTCGCGGCGAGCGATTCGACGAGCAAGGTGCTCCCGCTGCGCTGGCTGGCACATACGAGGTAGTTGTCGACTGGCGGCACCCGCTCAGTGTAGCCAGGCGAAAACCGCCCGCAACCTGGGAATTTAGACGCCGCGAGGCCGAAAACCTTTACAAAACTCCCGCCATGTGCGTCATCGACGCGAACCGGGGACATCGGAGGAGTCGCGCGCCTCCTCGTCCACGTCACCGCGCTGCAGTTCGCCGGTGAGATCACGCTCCCTGCCCAGCGGACGCCGCGACGGAAGTGCCTGCTCGTCGGCGGGTATGTCGTCGGCCTGCTCGAAGTACCGGGTCATGAACCGGTCCGCGATGGCGGTTCCCGTCGCCTCATCGGGCAATGCGTCGGCCGTCTCGGCACGCCATTGGGTCAGTCGCGCAGCCAATTCTGCGCGCACCTGCGCATAAGTCGGATCGTCGGCCAGATTGGTGCGTTCGAACGGATCGTTGTCGAGATCGTAGAGTTCGACGGCCGGCCGCTCGGCCGCGATGACCGACGTGTCGAGTGAGCGCGCCGAGGGGCTGTCGGCGATGTCGAGCGGCAGCAGCAGCGCAGGCCGGTGAGCGTAGTTCTCGATGTAGCTGTACCGCTTCGTGCGAATCGCGCGGATCGGGTCGTAGGCGTCGTGATAGGTCTTCTCGGTGAAGACCGCGCCGCGGATCGGGCCGTGTTCGCGTCGTGCGATCTC
>NZ_BAFB01000079.1 GCF_000248075.1 Gordonia otitidis NBRC 100426
CCACGACGTACAGATCCTGCGCCGGGCGCAATGGCTCGTCGAGATCGGGCCCGGATCGGGAAGTGACGGTGGCAGGGTCATCGCGCAGGGCACTGTTCCA
>NZ_BAFB01000078.1 GCF_000248075.1 Gordonia otitidis NBRC 100426
GGGTGCGTGCGAGACACCGTCGACGTCGGCAGGCGCATCGAGACCGAGTAGATCGAGGATCGTGGGGGTGAGATCCACCCCGGAGAAGAGGTCGTCGTACACACGCGGCTCGATCCCCCGCCCAGTGGGAGGGCGGACGATGAGCGCAACGCCCGTGCCCTCGGCGTAGAGCGTCGACTTGGCGCGCGGGAAGGCCAGTCCGTGGTCGGTGATGAACACGATCCAGGTGGTGTCGTCGAGGCCGAGGTCGGAGACGGTGTCGAGCAGGCGCCCTACTGCGGCGTCGGCTTTGGCGATACTGCCGTGCAATCCGGCAAGGTCGTCGCGGACGTCGTCGGTGTCCGGCAGGAAGCCGGGTACCTCGATGCCAGAGGTGTCTGGGTGCTTGTACTCGTCGACGGGATAGGGCCGGTGGGTTTCGAAGAACCCCGCGGTCAGCAGGAAAGGTTGTGCTGGTTGCTGATTCGTCGACTTCTCGACGTGCCTGCGCAACCACCGCTGCGACTCGGCCACCACGTGGTCGCAGCGCGAGTCGGAGACGTCGACCGTGTCGAATCCGAGCCGCTGGGGATCGGAACTCTCGTGCTGCATGCCGAAGAGCACGGTGCGGTAGCCGGCCTCACCGAGCAGCGACGGAAGGGTCCGCACCCCGTCCCGATACTCGAACCCGTGATGTGCGAGACCCACGAGCCCGTTGTGGTGCGGATACTGGCCGGTGAACAACGAGCCGCGCGCAGGCGAGCACAGCGGCGCGGTGGCGTGAGCGTCGGTGAACAGAATCCCCTCGGAAGCCAGCGCGTCCATGTTCGGGCTCTCCACGCCGTCCGCGCCGTAACACGCCAGGTGACGCCCCAGGTCGTGCCAGTGCACGAAGATGACGTTCTCCCGCGTCGGATCCGATGCGCCAGCGGGGCCGCCTGTGTTGTCGAAAGGCATCCACCCATGATGCACCCGACGTTTGCCCATGTGGTCGCGGGTTACAACTGAATGTGGGTCGTATCGAAAGATGTGGCTGCTACAGCCCACACATTCTGCGAGTCAGCCCGCATCCGGGTCTCACGTGAGCACCGACTCCCATGCCTCGCGTGAATCCAGCACGATGCCGTCGCTCTTGGCACGCGCCTCGACGGCACGAACGTGCTCCATCAGGCGCAGTGTTCGCTCCCGCGCGGACGCCTCGACGCTGTCGTCGTTCACCTCGACGGTCACCGTCAGCACGGCCGGGTCGATGGTCTCGGTCGGATAATGCGCGGCTGTCAGGCGTTCGAGAACCTTCTGGGTCATCGCCAGAGCCGGTGCCGTCGTTGCGATGCCGTCGAGCACCGAACCCCGCTTCTTCTCCGCTGCTTTGCGCTCCTCCCACTCTCGGATCTGCGTCTCGAGGTCGGCGTGTTCACCGGACAGAACACCTGGCGTTCGGCCGCGCACCTTCTCGGTGAAACTGCGCGCGACGTCGTCGATGTCGAACGGTGCCATCGGATCGTCGGCCGCGATACGCGCGTGGAACAACACCTGCAGCAACAGATCTCCGAGTTCCTCACGAAGGTTCTCCTGGTCGTCGCCGTCGATGGCGTCGAGCAGTTCGTACACCTCCTCGAGAAGGTAACGACGTAGCGACGAGTGCGTCTGCGTCGACTCCCACGGACCGTTTCGTCGTAGCGTGTCCATCAGTGCGACGGCGTCAAGCAGCTCGCTCCCTGACTGCCGAGGTACCTCGACGACCCTGTCGCCGTTGGCGATACGAGCCAGCACCGCCGGGTGGCGGAGGTCGGTGGTGAGCAGGGTGAGCGCGTCGTCGGAGTCGGCGGCGACGGGTTCGACACGGTCGAGTTCCCACAGCACCGACGCGGGCACGTCCTCGGTCACGAGCACGGTGCCCGTCAGCGCCGAGCGGGCAGCGAGCGGGATCAGTTCAGGGCTGCGCGGATCGAGCACCACCACCGTCATCGGGTCTCCTGCTCTGTCACCCAGCGACTCGCTCGAGCGGCTTGAGCGTGCGCAGGAACGTCGCGAGGTACTCGATGAGCTCGTCGTCGCGCAGCCGCGCCGAGCCGACCCCTCCGGTCCTCGGGATCGGTAGGGTGACAACCGAAGTCGTCGCGCGGAACGACGCCGCCGAATACAGGCGCTTGAGTCTGACCTGCTCGCTGTCGAGGAGCGGAAGCGGCGCGATCTTGACGCTTGTGCCGCTCGCGCCGACCTCGGTGACCCCGCGTTCGCGAGCGACAAGACGCAGCTTCGCAATCGACGCCAGGCGTCGGGTCTCCTCGGGTGGCTCCCCGTAACGATCGGTGAGTTCGGTCATCACACCGTCGACCTCGTCGTCGGAGGTGGCGGAAGCCAATTTGCGGTACGCCTCGAGTCGCAGTCGGTCCGAATCGACGTACTCGACCGGGATGTGCGCATCGACGGGAAGATCGATGCGCACCTCAGAGGGTTCAGTCGACGAGACGGGCTGCCCGTCTGCGGCCGCACGGTAGGCCTCGACAGCTTCGCCGACGAGTCGCACGTACAGATCGAATCCGACGCCGGCGACGTGACCCGACTGCTCGGCGCCGAGAACATTTCCCGCGCCGCGCAATTCGAGGTCCTTGAGTGCGACGGCCATGCCTGCACCGAGTTCGTTGTTCTGCGCGATGGTGGCCAGCCGGTCGTATGCCGTTTCGGTGAGCGGCTTTTCGGGACTGTAGAGCAGGTATGCGTAACCACGCTCGCGGCTGCGGCCGACCCGGCCACGCAACTGATGCAATTGCGACAGGCCGAGATTCTCCGCGCGATCGACGATCAGCGTGTTGGCGTTGGAGATGTCGAGGCCTGTTTCGATGATCGTGGTGCACACGAGGACGTCGTACTCGCGGTTCCAGAACCCGGCGACGGTGCGTTCGAGTTGATCCTCGTTCATCTGGCCATGTGCCACGGCAACTCTCGCCTCGGGCACCATCGCGGCGATGTCGCGTGCCGTCTTGTCGATCGTCGACACACGGTTGTGCACGTAGAAGACCTGTCCGTCGCGCAACAGTTCTCGTCGGATCGCCGCAGCCACCTGCTTCGGCGAATACGCGCCCACATAGGTGAGGACAGGGTGACGCTCCTCCGGCGGCGTGAGGATCGTCGACATCTCGCGGATACCTGCCATCGACATCTCGAGCGTGCGCGGTATCGGCGTGGCCGACATGGTGAGGACGTCGACGTGTGTCCGCAGCGACTTGATGTGTTCCTTGTGTTCGACACCGAATCGCTGTTCCTCGTCGACGATCACCAAGCCGAGGTCTTTCCACGTGACGCCGGTCTGGAGCAGACGGTGCGTGCCGATGACGATGTCGACCTCACCCTGCGCCATCTCCTTGATGATCTCGCGCGACTCCTTGGCATCGGTGAAGCGGGACAGTCCGCGGATACGAACCGGGAACCCGGCCATGCGCTCGGTGAAGGTTTGTAGATGTTGTTGCGCGAGAATGGTCGTTGGCACCAGGACGGCGACCTGCTTGCCGTCCTGCACAGCCTTGAACGCGGCGCGAACGGCGATCTCGGTCTTGCCGTACCCCACGTCGCCGACGATCACCCGGTCCATCGGGACGGGCTTCTCCATGTCGTCCTTGACCTCGCCGATCACCGTCATCTGATCGACCGTTTCGGTGAAGTCGAACGCGTCCTCCATCTCGCGCTGCCACGGGGTGTCGGGGCTGTAGGCATAGCCGGGGGCGGCGTGCCGCGCGGCGTAGAGCTGGACGAGCTCACCAGCGATCTCACGAACCGCCTTGCGCGCCTTACGTTTCGTGTTCTGCCAGTCGGAACCGCCGAGCTTCGAGAGCGACGGTTGTTCACCACCGACGTAGCGCGACAACTGATCGAGCGAATCCATCGGCACGTAGAGCCGATCGCCGGGTTGCCCGCGCTTGGACGCCGCGTACTCCAGCACCAGGTACTCGCGGCGCGCACCCGACACCGTCCGCTCGATCATCTCGACGAACTTGCCGATGCCGTGCTGGTCGTGCACGACGAGGTCACCCGCGGTGAGCGCCAGCGGATCCACCTGGTTACGACGCTTGGCGGGCAACCGCTTTCCGTCCCGCACACTGGCGACGCGGTTGCCGGTGAGATCGGTTTCGGTGACGACAACGAGCCCCGCACTGGGACTGACGATTCCGTGGCGCAGGGTGCCGTTGAAGACAGAGACGGTGCCGGGCTCGGGTCGTGTGCCCTCGTCGCGGAGTGCGTGCGGTACCTCCGCGTCGGCGAGGCGTTCGCATACGCGTGCCGCGGTGCCCTTGCCCGCCACCACGATCGCTGCTGTGTTGCCCGCGCTCACGTGTGCACGCAGTCCGGCGAAGACGATCCGGATCTCCTCGTCGTCGCCGTGCGGCGCGGGCCCCGGCGTGATGTCGAGTTCGTATTCTTCGCCGAACCCCGCGGACAGCGGACTCATCGTCCACCATGACCGCCCTGCCGCCAGGGTCGCCTTCTCGACGTCATCGAGGGGCCGATACGCGCTGGCCTGTAGGTCGATCCCCGTCGGGCCCGCCATCGATCTCGTGTCCACCGGCGCCGATGCGCCCATCGCGGCCGCGTTCCACGACGCTTCGAGGAACTCTGCGCCGGTCTGTGCGAGGTCGGCGGCGCGGGTGCGCACCTTCTCGGGGTCGAGCACCAGCACGCGGGTGCCGGCAGGCATCACCTCGGTCAGCAACTGCATCTCGCCGTCGACGAGCGCGGGTGTCATCGCCTCCATCCCGGCCACCGGAATGCCCTCCGCGAGTGAGGTCAGCATGTCGACGAGTGAGGGATCGTCCGCGTTCTCGACCGCGAGCGCGGCCGCGCGTTCGCGGACGGGTGGAGTGAGCAGCAACTCGCGGCAGGGGTGGATCAGCACAACCGAGGCGTCGACCTCGGGTTGACTGCGCTGATCGGCCACCGAGAACGCGCGCATCTCGGTGATCTCGTCCCCCCAGAACTCGACGCGCACAGGAAAGTCCGCGGTAGTGGGGAAAACGTCGAGTATGCCGCCGCGAACCGCGAATTCGCCACGACGACCGACCATGTCCACGCGTTCGTATGCCATCTCGACGAGATCGGTGAGCAGGGCGTCGAAGTCGAGTTCGATCCCCTCGCGCAGGGTGATGGCGCGCATGTCACCCAGTCCCGGCGCCATCGGTTGCACGAGGGAACGCACCGTGGTGACCACCACACGCAGTGGCGAATCGCCGGGGTGCGCGAGTCGGTGCAGGACCTCGAGACGTTGGCCGACGACCTCGGCACTCGGCGAGAGTCGTTCATGGGGAAGCGTCTCCCACGACGGGAACTGGGCCACCGCTGATTCGTCGGCGAGCAGTTCGCGCAGCTCTGCGCTCAGATCGTCGGCCTCGCGACCGTTGGCCGACACCACGAGAAGAGGGGAGGTTGCGACGTCGGAGAGACAGCTGACCACGAACGGGCGTGCGGCGTCAGGTGCCGTGATCGCGAGTTGCGGGTCGTCGCGATGGTCACGCAGTGCCGCGATGCTCGTGTCCGCGCAGGCAAGGGATGCGAGTCCGTGAAGGGCGGGAGTTGACGACACTTCGGCCATTCTAGGGCACGACGTGGTCGGTGGACTCGGACCGATCACGTTATCGACAGGCGGCATCACATCTTGCGGCGGCGAGCTGCCGATCCGGTTGCTGACCACGGCGCCGCAGCACACTCCCGCACACCGTGTCTCTGCCCACAAAAATTAAACGGACCGCAGTCCGTTTGCTAGGATGATCGCATGTCAGCCCCCGATTCCACCCGCCAGCCGACACTGTTCCTGAGTCACGGCGCGCCTCCGCTCGTCGACAGTGAACGCTGGGTCTCCCAACTCTCCGAACTATCGAGCGAACTCGATCGTCCGACCGCGATCCTGATGGTCTCGGCGCACTGGGAAGCCGCGCCGCTGACCATCGGCTCGACCGACCCCACCACTCCCCTCATCTACGATTTCTGGGGCTTTCCCGAGCGGTTCTACCGCACGACATATTGGTCGCCGGGCGCGCCGGATTTGGCGGCGAGGGTCGCGGCGATGATGCCGGACGGCACCGCCATCGCCCGCGACGAGCACCGACGTCTCGACCACGGCGCCTACGTTCCCCTGACGGTCATGTATCCGGAGGCCGACATCCCGGTGCTCCAGATCTCTCTTCCGACGCTCGACCCGGCGCAACTGCTCAACCTCGGACGGCGACTCGCACCACTGCGGGACGAGGGTGTGCTGATCATCGGGTCGGGATTCACCACCCACGGGCTGCCATACCTGACCGATCATCGCGCAGAAGCCGTGCCGCCCAACTGGTCGGTGGAATTCGACGCCTGGGCGCACGAACGTTTCGCGGCCGGCGACGTCGAGTCACTCATCGATTTCCGACGGACCGCCCCCGGAATGCCCTACGCGCACCCGACCATCGAGCATTTCGCGCCACTGTTCGTCGCGCTCGGCGCCAGCGACGATCCTGAGCAACGAGCCGATCAGGTCATCGACGGCTTCTGGATGGGCCTGGCCAAGCGGTCGCTGGTGCTGACCTGAATCCGGGTCTCGTCAATTGCAGCTGCAGCAGTCGCCGCAGTCACAAGAGTCGCAGCAGTCGCCGCAATCACAACAGTCGTCGCATTCACAACAGTCGTCGCAGTCGCACAGGGCGGGTTTCCACGTGTCCGAGCAGTGGTTCCAGTGGTTGGCGAAACACGCGGGCCCGCAACAGGTGTTGCCCATGAACGGCAGAACACGCTCGTGGAACGGCCGATTCGGTCGAAACGGCGGCGGAAAGGGCCAGCCGTTCGGATAGTCCGACGGTGGCGGCGGTTGCTGATCCGGTCGCGGTTGCTGATCTGGTGGCGAAGTCGAGCCGATATCCGTCGGCCGATGTTGCGCGCAGGCGACGCGATGCGGTGTCCGGCGGCGCACAGCGTGCCTCACCCCGTCGATGAGCACGGCGCGCAGCAGCCTGTCGTCGAGCAACCGCAGCGCGTCATAGCGCCGCGCGATCGCCCGAACCAACAGTCGACATTCGGCGTGCGCGTCGTCGACCGTGGTACCCGATGCGTCGAGCGGATTGAACGTCCCGCGCTCACGGTCGTCGGCGAGGTCGTCGATCGCGTCGATGAGGTGCGCGAGCCGCCCGAAATCGGCTCCCATCGCTGCGAGATGCTCGCGATTGTCAGGCGCGCAAGCGATGTCGGCCGTCGCCGCGAACACACGCGACGCGGCTTCCGACGATGCGCGCGTCAATTCGTCGAGATCTCGCGACTGCGATTCGACCAAGGCCTGACCGGACAATCGCGCGAGCATGGAATCGACGTCGAGCAGGCGCGCGACGGCACCATCGTCGACGGCGCGGGTGCGCAGCGCCCCGGAGACCCCGCCCGCCACCATGCGTCGCGTCCGAGACACCGGAGCCAACCCGCGTCGCTGTTCCTCGACGACGTCGGCCGCCTTGCCTGCCGCAAGGGTCAGCGAGACTCCGGTGGCCAGCCGCACTCCGGGGTCGCCGATGGCGACCACGTCGGCCGACCGCATTCCTCGCAGCGGACAGCGACCTGCCCGCGTCGACGCCGGCGGGGTGTCGCGCTGGGCGGCGACGAGAATCGAGAGCATCACCGCATCGGTGTTCGTGGCCAGTCGACTGGCGTGACCGTGATTGTCGCGCAACGACAGACACAGCCCGCACAGGTGTGCCCGCCACTGCGCGACGAGTTCGTCGGGCATCGTGTGACGACAAGGTGTGAGCAGTCCGAACACATGCCGATCTCAACACGACCGGCCGCGCACACCAAAGCAGGCGCACGCGCGGGTCATTCGTGTGCGCGATGGTTTCCGATCGGACGGACCGGCTCGGCGCTACTCCGACTCCGACTGCGCGGAAGTATCGCGTGTCGACGCGGAACTCGACGAATCGTCAGCTGCAGAACGGTCACGCGGCTCGACATAATCCGGCCCCACGAGTTCGGGATCCGGGTCCAGGCGGGTGAGACCGTTCCAGCAGAGATTGACCAGGTGTGCGGCGACAACTTCTTTCGGCGGTTCCCGGACGTCGAGCCACCACTGCGCTGTCACCGACACCATCCCGACGAGGGCCTGGGCGTAGAGCGGTGCCAGCTTCGGATCAAAGCCGCGTCGTTCGAAATCACCGGCGAGAATGTGCTCGACTTGACTGATCGCGTCGTTGAGCAGACTGCCGTACGTCGCATTGTCGCTTGCCGACGCGCTGTCGCCGCGGACGAGGATGCGGAAGCCGTCGGTACGTTCTTCCATGTAGGTCAACAGCGCCAAGGCCACCTGCTGGATTCGGTACAGCGACCGGTTCTTGGTCAACGACGACGTGACCATCTCGAGCAGGGTCTCCATCTCGCGGTCGACGACGACCGCATACAGCCCCTCCTTGCCGCCGAAATGCTCGTAGACGATCGGCTTCGAGACTCCGGCGCGCTGGGCGATCTCCTCGATGGACGTGCCCTCGAATCCGCGCTCGGCAAACAGTCCACGGGCGACCTCGATCAGTTGCAGCCGACGCTGGGCGCCGGTCATCCGCGCGCGGGGGGCGCGCTTCACCGCGCCGGTGGAATCCGATGGACGGCTGACAGCCATGCTCCTAGCCTACGAGGTCTGCATCGGGGGAACGACACCCACGTTCATGACCTGCCCTGCCCGCGAACCGCCCCTTTCAACCACCGTGATCGAAACGTGACCCGGCGGTTTCATCGACTCGCGCAACCCGTACGCACCGGTCAACGCACCGGCGGACGCAACAGCGGACCGCCGGCTCGGGCCCTGAATCGAGCGGAACCCCTCCGAACACCCTTTCCCTTTGTAGGCTGAGACTTCTCAACGCTCGCCACGACGAGGGGATTGCTGTGGGCAGTTTGTGGAGCTACATCCACGCGCACGCCGAAAGTCTGACGTTCCTCACCTATCAGCATGCGTCCCTGTCGTTTCAAACAGTGCTCGTCGGAACGGTCGTCGCGATCATCATCGCCGTCCTCGTCTACCGACGGCCGCTGGGTTCGGCACTCACGCTCACGTCGAGTCGTGTGGCGCTCACGATCCCCTCACTCGCACTTCTCGCGCTGCTGATCGTGCCGTTCGGTCTCGGTGTCGTCCCGTCGTTCATCATGCTCGCGTTCTTCGCCGCGCTACCGGTCATCGGTAACGCGATCGTCGGGCTCCGCTCGGTTCCGGCGAGCGTGATCGAGTCCGCGCAGGGAATCGGGTTGCCGCGCTGGCGGATCCTGCTGACCGTCGAGTTGCCGATCGCGTGGCCGGTGATCCTCACCGGTATCCGCGTCTCGACGCAGATGATCGTCGGCGTGGCCGCAATCGTGGCCTACGTCCTCGGCCCCGGTCTCGGGTCACTGATCTTCAACGGCCTGTCTCGACTGGGCGGGGCCAACGCACTCGAGATGGCACTCACCGGAACCATCCTCATCGTCCTCATCGCTCTCGTCTTCGATGCCCTGCTCGTCCTCCTCGGCCGCTTCACCATCTCCAAAGGATTGTCATGACCGACGTAGCCAACACGCCGGCCCCAGGGGCCGACAGCGCATCCGGCCCCACGGTGACGGGTGCTCCCATCCGACTCGACGATGTCGTCAAACGCTTTCGAGGCCAGGACAAGCCCGCAGTCGACCATCTCGACCTCGATATCGAAGCCGGGCACATCGTCGCCTTCGTCGGACCGTCCGGATGTGGCAAGACGACGACGCTCAAGATGATCAACAGGCTCATCGAGCCCACCGAGGGCCGAATCTTCATCGATGAGCGGGACGTCACCAAGGAGAACCCCGACAAACTGCGTCAATCCATCGGATACGTCATCCAGTCCGGTGGCCTGTTCCCGCACTGGACTGTCGAGAAGAACATCGGCGCCATCCCCCGGGTCCTCGGCTGGGACAAGAAGCGGATCGCTGACCGTACGGAGTATCTCCTCGACCTCGTCGGTCTCGACCCCGCTCAATTCGCCAAGCGGTTACCCAAGGACATGTCCGGCGGCCAGCAGCAGCGGGTCGGCGTTGCGCGTGCACTTGCGGCCGATCCCCCGGTCCTGCTGATGGACGAGCCGTTCGGCGCAGTCGACCCCATCACACGAGTCCGATTGCAGGACAGCCTCATCGCGATCCAGCACGAACTCGGAAAGACGATCGTGGTGGTGACCCACGATTTCGAGGAGGCCACGAAGCTCGGCGATAAGGTACTGATCTTGTCGCAGGGGGCGCATATCGAGCAGTACGCCGCGCCCGAAGAGATACTCGCCAATCCCGCTACGCCGTTCGTCGAGGAATTCATCGGCTCGGGCGCGACGCTCGCGCAGCTCACGCTGTCGCGGGTACGCGACGTCGAACACGACTCCGTGGTGACGGCGAGAGTCGGGGAGGGCTCGGGCGAGGCAATCGCGCGAGCACGCGAGGCAGGCGAGAGCTGGGTCGTGGTGGTCGACAAGCAGGATCGGCCGCGCGCGTGGCCGTCGATCGAGGAGATCGCGTCCAAGCCGGAGATCTCCGATTACCTCGACCCGCGCCTGCCCGTCGTCGCCGAGTCGTCGACGCTCAACGACGCGCTGGATTCGATGCTCGCGGCCAGCCAGGGCGGCACGCTGGTGACCGATCGCCACGGCGCGGTCGTCGGCATGCTGACGATCGCGTCGGTCATGGACATCATTCGCGGTCAGCTCGCCGAGTCACGGCCCGAGGAGGACGACGGGTCCTACGAAAGTCACACGGAGGGAACCGGTCCGATCGAGACGCCGGTGGTCGCTGCCGACGATCCCGAGCAGAACGCGGGCGCATGAGACAACGACTTCGCAACCTCCCGATCGACGTGTGGTTCGAGCCACTCGTCATCATCGTGCTGGCCGTCGGCTATTTCAGTTGGTATGCGACAACGACTCTCACCGAAACCGAGCAGGCCTCTCTCGGCTGGTCGACGCTACAGACCACGATCATCGACCACATCGAACTCACGCTCGTGGCCACCGTCATCGTCATCGTCATCGCTATCCCGTTGGGCATTCTGCTGACCAGGCCGTCGATGAAGTGGCTGAGTCCGATCGCGGTGAACATCGCCAACATCGGCCAGGCGGCGCCTGCCGTCGGCCTGCTCGTGCTGTTCACATTCTGGCTCGGCACCGGATTCCGCACGGCCGTCATCGGTTTGGTGGTCTACGCCGTGCTTCCCATTCTGCAGAACACGATCGTCGGATTGCGGCAGGTCGATCAGCGCACGATCGAGGCGTCACGCGGGATCGGGTATTCGGCATTCCGCACGCTCATCCAGGTGGAGTTGCCGCTGGCGGTTCCGGTGATCCTCAACGGTGTCCGAACCGCGCTGGTCATCCTGGTGGGCACGGCCACTCTCAGCACGTTCATCGGCGCCACGAGTCTCGGCACGCTCATCACCACCGGCGTCACACTGTTCCTGCCCAAGCTGCTGATCTCGGGCGCCATCCTCGTCGCCCTGCTTGCCATGATCATCGACTGGCTCGGACGGATCTTCGAACTGATCGCAACCCCGAAGGGCGTCTCATGAGCGCGACGCGAGCACGACTCGCCACTGTCGCAACGCTTCTCGTCGTTGCGATCATCGCACTCGCGGGCTGCGGCCTCGTCAGTTCGTCGGGGACGTTCCGGCAGGCCTCGCTGCCCGACGGTTCCCGTCCCCTCGACGGAGCGAAGATCACGGTGACGTCGAAGAGTTTCACCGAATCGGTGATCCTGGGCAAGATCACCGCCACCTACCTCGCGGCTGCGGGCGCCAAGGTCACCGACCTCACCGGTGCACCGGGATCGGCGTCGTCGCGACAGGCACAGCTCAACGGCGACGCCGACATCCTGTGGGAGTACACCGGAACCGCATGGGTCAACTACCACGGCGAAACCGAGACGATCCCCGATCCGCAAGAACTGTGGCAGAAGGTTCACGACATCGAGCTCGAGCAGAACCAGCTCGTGTGGCTGCCTCCGGCCAACTTCAACGACACCTACGTGTTCGCGGCGTCGAGCAGCACCGCGAAGCGGTTGGGCGTGAAGTCTCTCTCGGACGTCGCCAAACTCCCTGTCCCCGACCGCACGTTCTGCGTCGACGACGAGTTCTTCTCGCGCCCGGACGGTTTCAAACCCATGCTCGAGAAGTACGGAATGCCGCTCAACGCCCCGAACGGCGTTCCGCTCGGCAACGTGACACGGATGGACGCGGGCGTGGTCTACACGTCGACCGCCAACAGCTCACCGTGCAACTTCGGCATGGTCTACACCACTGACGGACGCATCAAGAATCTCGACCTGACCGTGCTCCAGGACGACAAGAAGTTCTTCCTTCCCTACAGTGGCACGACCGTGGTGCGCGAATCCGTACTCAAGCAGCACCCTCAGATCGCGCAGTTGATGGGGACGGTCTCCGAGCATCTCACCGACGACGTCATGCAAGACCTCAACGGCCGCGTCGACATCGACGGAGAGGACCCGGCCGACGTCGCCTACGACTGGCTGATCAGCGAGAAGCTCATCGTCGCCGAAAAGTAGTCAGGGTCGCGCGGGCGGTCGGGGTGGCACTGGTTGGGCCTTTCCTCTGGTTTCGACGCTGCCTGCCGGGCTGGAAGTAGGGGAAGAGTGCGCGGCGGGTTCTTCCCCGACTTTCCGCACCCGCGCCGGCCCCCAGTGTCCGACACTGCCAGCCGGAGCTGAAAGTAGCGGAAGAGCCCGCGGCCGAGCCCTTCCCCCACTTTTCGACGCTCCCCCTAGAAACAACTCGCGGAAACGACCAGAACCAGCGGAAGAGTTCTTTCCCCTACTTTCCGCTCCGCACCAGATCCTCCCCCTACTTCCGCACCGCACCAGATCCTTCCCCCCACTTTCCGCGCCCGGCCCGGCACCGGCCACCCGATGAGCACGCGGCGCTACACTCTGCCATTGATCAGTGTTACGGTTACACCATTCAATGTCATCGTCGAAGGAGGCTCCTGTGTCGATAGAGGTCGTCGACAACTCGACACCGCAGATCAGCAAGCTCGACCGTGGCACGGACGAGGTGTCGGCACGCCTCGTCGACTCGGCGGCGCGCTCGTCACGGAACGCCCTGGTCGAGATCGACTGGGACGCACCCCTGGACCCGACGCTCTACGGGTGCAGCCCGGAGTGGTCGACGCTGTACGGCACCGACTACTGGAACGAGATGAGTGAGGAGCAGCGCATCCGCCTCACCCGGCACGAGACGGCTTCGGTGATGTCGATCGGTATCTGGTTCGAGATGCTGCTGCAGCAACTCGTGCTCCGTGACCAGTACCTCGCCGACCGCCACCGCCCCGAGTACTGGTTCGCCATGACCGAGATCGCCGACGAGTGCAGGCATTCGCTGATGTTCGCCAGGGCGTCACAGAAGCTGTGCGGAACGTCGTACGTGCCCCATCTCCGAATTGGCAAGGCGGCGAAGGTGTTCGCGGCAACCACCGGCGGCGAGATCGCGTACGGCGGCATTCTCGCGGCCGAGGAGATCCTCGACGTGTTCCAGCGCGGGTGTACGCGCGACGAACGCGTCCTACCCTTCATCCGGACGGTCAACGAGATCCATGTGCTCGAGGAATCCCGCCACATGCGGTTCGCGCGTGAACAGATTCGGGAGTCGATGGCCGATGTCGGACCGGTACGACGACATGCCAGCGCCTCCTACACCGCCCTCGCGGCGTCGTACATCTTCACGAGCCTGGTACGTCCGCAGGCCTACGCCGACGCCGGGCTCGACAAGTATCGGGCGGTGTCGGAGATGCGTCGAAACCATCATTTCCAGGCGATGGTCCGCACGAGTTGCGCACACCTGATGGCCTTTCTCGACGAGGTCGGTCTACTGACGCCGGCCGCCGCGTCGATCTACCGCAAGGTACACATGCTCTGATACGCCACCCGACCGCTGCCGTCGTCGGCAGCGAGGAGATCACCATCCAGGCGACTCGCCACGTCGATACACTCAAGTCCGGCACCAGATCACTCGACGTGACGACGGAACGGGGAAGTCGCTGACCATGAGCGCCAGATTGTCGCGGCTGACGCACAGGTTCTGGTTCATCCCCATGATCCTCTGCATCACTGCGGTGTTGCTCGCTCAGGGGTTGATCTCACTGGACCGCGCCATCGGTGACACGCGTCTGGGCACCTGGGGCACCTTGTTCTATCACGTGGGCGCCAGTGGCAGTCGCGACATCCTCGGCGCGATCGCCGGCTCGATCCTCGGCGTCGCGGCCACCTCGTTCTCGATCACCATCTCTGTCCTGGCCACGGCCAGTTCCACCTACGGACCTCGGCTGGTCCGAAACTTCATGAACGACAGAGGCAACCAGTTCGTCCTCGGCCTCTTCGGCGCCACGTTCCTCTACGCGCTCCTCGTGCTCCGGTCGATCCGCGATGAGACGGTGACCGAAGGACAGTTCGTCCCGAATCTCGCCGTGAACCTCGCGGTCATCCTCGCTGTCGCGGACGTCGCGGTACTCGTGTACTTCATCAATCACATCGCGACGTCGATCCAGGTGTCCACGTTGTCGGCGCGAGTGCGCACCGAACTCGACGACGTCGTCGACAACCTGTATCCCGAGCACCAACCGGACAACGCACGTGCGGCGACCGGTCTCGGCGATACAGCCGACGAGGTGCCCAGCGTTGACTCGGGTTTCATCCTCGACATCGACGAGGACGCCTTGCTGCAGATCGCGCGTCGTCACGACTGTCTGATCGAAGTAATCGTCAGGCCCGGTGACCATATCGTCGCCGGCGAGACCCTGGTGCGTATCCACCACGCATCGGCCTCAGACGATATCGATTCGGAAGTGTGCCGTGCGGTCAGTTTCGGCAATACCCGGACACCGGTGCACGACATCCAGTTCGCGGTGCAGCAACTGGTGGAGATGGCCGTTCGCGCCCTCTCCCCCGGCACGAACGATCCCTACACGGCGCACAATGCATTCAGCGAGTTGGCCGTCGGGATGGTTCCGCTCGTACGACGCAAGCAACAGCGCCCCGGGCGCGTCGACCGCGACGGAAACCTCCGCCTTGTCGTCACGCGTATTCAGACAACAGAGCTGGTCGACGACATCTTCACAGCTGTCCGCATCTATGCCCTGGAGGCGCCTGTGGCCATGAGGGCAGCGATCCTGCTGGCGCGCCGCATCGGTGTCGCAGCAGTCGAGCCCGACGTCCGAGACGCAGTGCTTCATCATCTGGACCTCATCGAGAGCGCGGAGCGTGCCTCCGACGGGGATCCGGTGGCCGCGGACTTCTGCTGTCGCGAGATCATGACGGCTCGGACCGCGATCCTCGCCGCATGAGTGCGACTCACCAATCTGCGATCATGGCGTGAATGACCGTGACCACCGGCTCGATCCCCGAATGGCTGACGGTGTGCAGTTGGGTCGCCATCGGACTCGGCCTGGTCTGCGCGCTGGTGTTGGCCGTCGACATCACTCGTCACCCACAGCCGATGGCAGTCATGAATCTGGTCTGGCCGATCTGCGCGCTGTTCGGCTCGGTGATCTGGGTGGCCGCCTACGTGGCATGGGGAAGGGCTGCACCGAGAAACACGTCGCCCTCTACCTCGACCGGTGACGACACCGAGATGGACATGACGACGGGTCGGGCACCGAGACCACGTCCCATGGCGAGTTCGGTTTTCGTGGGGACCAGCCACTGCGGCGCCGGTTGCACCCTGGCCGATCTCGTCGTCGAATGGCTGTTGTTCGCTGTGCCCGGCATCGCCGTTGTCGGCGGGCTCGGCTGGGCGTTCTCCGACGAACTGTTCGCCGGCTGGGTGCTGGCCTATGTTGCCGCGCTGGTGATCGGCATCGCGTTCCAGTACTTCGCGATCGCGCCGATGAACAGCGATCGCGGTCGCCTGCGGAATCTCCGTGCGGCCGCACGTGCCGACATCCTGTCGCTGACGGCGTGGCAGGTCGGGATGTACGGCGCGATGGCCATCGCGCAGTTGGTCGTGTTCCCGGCCTGGTTGGGCGGACCGGTCGCGATCGACACCGCAGTGTTCTGGGCAGTCATGCAACTGGCCATGCTCGCGGGATTCGTCACCGCGTTTCCGGTCAACTGGTGGCTGATCAGCACAGGCGTGAAGGAACGCATGTGACTCTCCGAGCTCAGGATGGGCGTCTACTCACGCCCCGCCCCGGCGGAACGCCATACGACAGGCTTGGACCTCGTGGATCTGTTCTTCCGTCAGCGGCGGAGTCTGCAGCGGACCGCTCGGCGGAGCGGCGTGAATCGCGTCGAGCAGCAACTGCAGGTAGCGACGCCATGTGCCAGGAACCGTTGCCTCGGTGATCTCCGCGTACGCCGACACCATGGAGAAAATGGAGAACAGATCGGTCTGCACCACGTCGGGGCGCAGCACACCGGCGGCGTGAGCGCGGTCGAACACCTCACGCATCCGTTCGGTCATCCGGGTCTTCACCGTCGCAATGGCCGGATCGGTGTGGTCGATCTGCATGATGATCGCGGCGAGTCCTCGGTCCTCGGCCATGGCGGTGCACACCGTCGTCACCATCGTCACGACTGCGGTCCACGGGTCGCCGTCGTCGGCGAGTACGTCCTCGGTCTGCTCGGCCACCTGCTCGAGGTGCGCCGCGAACACACCGACGACGAGTTCGTCTCGATTGGCGAAGCGCCGGTACACAGTCCCGACTCCCACCCCGGCAGCGGCGGCGACGTCGTCGAGCGAGACGTCGAGACCACGCTCGGCGAACAACTCGTGAGCAGCGGCGATGATTCGACGTCGGTTCCGCTCGGCGTCGGCCCGAAGGGGTCGTACGGCGTCTGCGGCTGCTCCCGCTCGAGTGGTCATCGTCACATTCTCTCAACCGGAGGAATCATCTCCGGATTTACTTCGTTGGCATCCTCGTAAACGGAGGAGACTTCTCCACTATTCCGCACCGGAGGACTGATGACCACAACTTACGACACGGCCGGCGGATTGTCGGCACACGGGGAGTCTCGAGAAGAACGGCATCATCGTCTGCGGTGGGTGGTGCTCGGTGTGCTCGGTCTCGCACAGCTGATGGTCGTGCTCGACGCGACCATCGTGAACATCGCACTCCCGCATGCGCAGGAATCGCTCGGCTTCGGTGACGCCGACCGGCAATGGATCGTCACCGCCTACTCGCTTGCATTCGGCAGTCTGCTGCTTCTCGGTGGTCGTCTGTCCGACCTCCTCGGCCGCAGGACCACGTTCATCGTCGGCTTGATCGGCTTCGCCGTTATGTCCGCGATCGGTGGCGCAGCGGTCAATTTCGACATGCTGGTGGTCGCACGAGCAGGTCAAGGAATTTTCGGCGCCCTACTGGCGCCCGCCGCGTTGTCCCTGCTCACCACGACGTTCACCGATCCGGCCGAACGCGGTAAGGCCTTCGGCATCTTCGGTGCCATCGCTGGTGGTGGCGGTGCCCTGGGACTCCTGTTGGGTGGCATGCTCACCGAGTGGGCCGACTGGCGCTGGTGCCTGTATGTGAACCTCGTGATCGCGGCGATCGCACTGGTCGGAGCAGTGCTGTTCATCGGTGCCCACAAGTCGGAGCACCGCCCCAAGCTGGACCTTCCCGGGGTGATCACGGTGTCGATCGCGCTGTTCTCGATCGTCTACGGCTTCTCCAACGCCGAGACGAACGGCTGGGCGGACTGGGCCACCCTCACGTGGCTCGGCGTCGGGGTCGTGCTGCTCGCCGGATTCGTGTGGTGGCAATCGCGCACCCCCC
>NZ_BAFB01000077.1 GCF_000248075.1 Gordonia otitidis NBRC 100426
ATCGGTCTCATAGCTCACCGCGCCGAGGCGGCTGCCCCGAAGTACTCGATCTGCCATTTGGCGGTGTCCTCTCGTTTCTCGAGCGTTGGCGAACGCTCAACACTCCCATTCTACGCGCTGCCGGCATCCGGCCCACATCAGAGACGACCGACACGCACCACACGTGCCGCAGCGAACCGGCCCGGCGGGTGTTGGGTACGGTCAAGTGCGTGGAGCACACGACAACCGGAGCAACCCGATCGCGTCGGCGCCCCTACGCCTGCGCCTGGTGTGGTCAGACGATGGTCGACTCCGAGCTCGGGCGTCGACGCAAATACTGCAAACGGTCGTGCCGTCAACGTGCCTACGAACAGAGAGCGCTGACCGAGGGTACTTCTATTCCCGCCGACGCCGTCATCCTCACGCCGACCGAGGTGAACGATTTCGGCGATCGACTCTTTGCGCTCCGCTGTGCGGCAGAGGATCTGGCGACCGCTGTGGACGAGAAAGCCGACACCAGCACGCTCGCCGATCTCGCAGCTGAGGTCGTAACGCTCGCCAAAGCGGCTGAGCGACTCCGGTGATCGCTCGCATCTTCGGGCTGTCGTTCGTCGTCACGATCCTCGCGCTCGTCGTCGCCTTCGTCTACGGCGGGTGGGAGGCCGTGGCGCTCGCCGCCATTCTGGGCGTACTCGAGATCTCACTGTCCTTCGACAACGCGGTCATCAATGCCACCGTCCTGGAGAGGATGAGTGCGTTCTGGCAGAAGATGTTCCTGACGGTCGGCATGATCATCGCGGTCTTCGGAATGCGCTTGTTGTTCCCGCTGCTGATCGTGTGGGTGACCGCGGGGCTCAACCCGGTCGAGGCGTTCCGACTCGCGATGAACCCGCCGCCCGAGGGTGCTGACCGGTTTGCCGACGGAAGTCCCAGCTACGAGACGATCCTCACCGACGCGCATCCGCAGATCGCCGCGTTCGGCGGAATGTTCTTGCTGATGCTCTTTCTCAATTTCATCCTGAGCAATCGCGACATCACGTGGTTGACCTGGTTGGAGCGTCCGCTGTCGAAGATCGGTCGACTCAACGCGTTGCCGGTCGTCCTCGCCTCGGTGACGCTCGTGCTCGTGGCCGAGTTCCTCGCGCCGGATTCGATCCGCTCGACCGTTCTGATCGCCGGGATACTCGGCATGGTGACCTATCTGTTGGTCGACGGGTTGAGTGCGCTGTTCCAGTCCGACTCGGAATTTCGCGACAGCGGGCCGTCAGAAGGTGCGAAAGCGGCGGGCAAAGCAGGCTTCTTCCTGTTCCTCTATCTCGAGGTCCTCGATGCGTCGTTCTCCTTCGACGGCGTCATCGGAGCGTTCGCGATCACGGCGGATCCGATCATCATCGCGCTCGGACTCGGCTTCATCGGTGCGCTGTTCGTGCGCTCCATCACGATCTACCTGGTCCGAACGGGAACCCTGGCGTCGTATCGCTATCTCGAGCACGGAGCCCACTGGGCCATCGGCGCGCTGGCCGTGATCCTGCTGTTGAGCATTGAGTTCCACATCAACGATGTGGTGACGGGACTGATCGGCGTCGTCTTCATCAGTGCCGCACTGTTCAGCAGTGTCGTGGCCAATCGCCGCGATCAGCGCCGTGCCGTCGAGGCACACGAGCGGAAGACATCGGAGGATCGGGCAGACACCCCATCCGCGGCGTCGGCGGATACCACCGATCCGTCCGAGCGCTGACCCGACATCGGGTCACCCCTTCTTCGTGCCGGCGCCATCGGAACGGCGCAGCTTCTTGCCTCTGCGTCGATACATCACGACAAAGGCGGTCAGCAGCAGCGCGACCACCACGGCGATGATGACGCCCCACAGGCTGGCTGCTCGAAACCCCGGGGCCCTGACGTTGAGAATCTGTGTGCCGGCGTGAGCGGCGTTGTTGCCGCCCACCTGGATACTCAGCGTGAGGAGATTGGGAATGGCGACCACGACGCCGATCACCACGCACAGGATCGAGAGGACGTTCTTCATCTTGCCGCGAAGGGCAACGGCGAGGACGAGCAGCGAGATCGGGATGAACGTGCAGACGAAACCGATCGACAGACCACTGCCGATTCCTCGTCCCATCGAACCGTCGACGCTGCGACCGATCTGCTCGGCCCACCACCTCGGCAGAAATGCCGCGAGGATGAAATAGACGATCACCGCGATCGCAATGGCGAGCGCGAGGAAGAGGAATTTGCGACCGCCTTTCTTGAGTCGATCGGAGAACGACGGCTCGGGCTGTGTCGACGTCGAGCTGACGGTCACGTCCGTGTCAGCTGCCGGCGTGGGTGTCGACGATGAAACAGACGACGTGGCAGGGGTCTTGTGTCCCGGATGCTCGGCCATGTCCTCAGCATAGGGTGCCGTTCATTCGTTGGTCGCGAGATCGACCTCCAATGGTTTCGCCGACGCGTGACGAAATCGGTGTCCCTCGGACCGGCCCGAGTGTAGAAAGGACGTTGACGGCGGTGGCTCGCTTTCCAGCTCAGGGACGACGAATGGCCGGTGACAACGAATGGCCGGGGCCGGTCCGCACACATCACACCAGATCAATACAGACAACACCCCAATCAAAGTGAGTGCTTCATGGATCCGATGCAACGTCAGATGCTCGACTTCGAGCAGAACTGGTATGCACTCGGTGGCGGTTCGTCGCGCGAGATCTCCTCGCAGTTCGGACTGACCGATCGGGATTTCTTCACCCAGGTCGAGAACCTGCTCAATGCCGAGCCACCGGTTACCCTGTCGAAGGGCCAGCTCGCTCGCATGCGCGAGGTGGTGAGGAACAGGATCTGGATGGCCCGCTGACACGGGCCGCACCGAGGTCGCGACAGAATCGGGTACGACGAGAGGAATTACGTTGCCGCCCTTCGCCGACGATGAGCTCTACGAGTTCTATCGGCGAATAGAGGCCGGTACCCGATCCGGTCGACGCAGACGCCGATCACCTGCTCGATCGGCGATTTGCCCCACTCCGGAGAAGGACGCCTACCGCGACGTGCGTGCGGTCGACGACGCGATTGCTCGTATCCGAGCGGCCGGGCGTTCGG
The DNA here is from genome assembly GCF_000248075.1 of Gordonia otitidis NBRC 100426. Classification (GTDB taxonomy): domain Bacteria; phylum Actinomycetota; class Actinomycetes; order Mycobacteriales; family Mycobacteriaceae; genus Gordonia; species Gordonia otitidis. The sequence continues at coordinate 3,070 of NZ_BAFB01000077.1, forward strand.
CACCGACGCTGCGACCCTACGAATGCGTATGTGGCTCCTGGCATCTCACGAGCCGAGCTGTCGAGATCCCTGACCCGCACCGCAGGCGGAAGCGCTCATGACCGTCGTCGAATTGGCGGTCGACGACGCATCCGGTTCCGTCGCCACTTACCGTCGCTTCTTCGGCCGCGATGCCGCGGCGTTCCAGTACGACACCACCAACGCGGCGGTGCGACTCGACGGTGCTCGATCGACGCATCGTGTGCTGTTCGGCGTCGACGACGTCGCGTCGTGGCAGACGCTGCTGCAGCGACGAGGACTCGAAGTCCATTCGAGCGACGCCGTGACGGTGGGCGTCGACGGATTTCCTGTCGGCGTCACCGAGGACCGGACTCCGCGAGCTCATGACGGGGCGGGGGCGGACGACATCCTCGGCATCGATCATCTCGTCTTCCAGGCCGCGGGTCGCGACCACGCAGTTGCACTGTTCGGCGCATCGCTCGGCCTCGATTTCCGTCTCGACAGGCCCGTGTCCGACGGACTGCGCCAGTTGTTCTTCCGTGCCGACGATCTCATCATCGAAGTCCTTGTAACGCCTGAGGACACCAGCTCCGTGATGCCGACGGACTCGGCTATGGCATCGAGGCCCTTGTCTCCGGAAGTCTCCCTCTGGGGAATCGCTTGGGCGACAGGCGATATCGAGGTAACCCATGCACGGTTGGTCGCAGCGGGATTCACCGTGTCGCGGGTGCGCAGTGGCCGTAAGCCCGACACCCGGGTGGCCACCGTGCGCGCACCCGCACTCGCGACTCGCACTCTGATCATCGAACCGACTCAACCCGTTGCGGCAAAGAGAGCCCATGGCTGACAGCAATTTCACCGGAGACGGGGCACCGGTCTCGGTGACACTCGACGGGGCGACACGGACCGGGCACGGTCAGTCCGTGAGGGCGGACGACGGTTCGGTACGAGTGCGGATCACCCTCGATCCGGACACCGCGCACTGACGGTGCGCCCGCGACGGACTCCGCCGTAGATCCCACGCCGCACGATCAGCGGCTGCACCACGGTGTCGATACTCCAACGCGGAAAGCGGAACCGAACGCCACCGGGGGAGAACACGTCCAGTCCGTTGTCGCTGGGCCCGAACACCGATCCCCAGCGATGTTCGCGCGGGCGGTAGCGGCGCGTGGGTCGCCCGTCGAGGTATGCGACGACGTTGCTCGCCACGAGACGGTCCGCACGATTGCGGGCTGAACCACGGAGCGGATCCGAATCGGCGACATCACCGACTGCGAACACGCCACGTCGGCCGGGGACCCCGAGGTCGGCGTCGACTCGCACGAACCCCTTGTCGGTCAGCATGTCCGACGGCAGCCACGACGTGTTGGGAGCGACACGGCCCACCGCCCAGATGATCGCGTCCGCCTCGACCGGGGGTTGATCGGTCTGCCATGAGATCGACCCGCTGCCGATCGCGGCCAGTTCTGCGTCGGATGGCAACACCGCTCGGTGTTGGCCGTGACGGTCCACACCGAGCGCTGCCAGGCGCCGGGCGACCTGTTGTCGCGTGCGGTCATGGTGTCGGGGGAGGGGGAGGACGCCGGGATGGTAGAGCGCGACCGCCTTATCCGGCCAGCGTCGACTGAGTTGCGCGGCCGAACTCACCGCCGCAGCACCCCCACCGACGACCGCTATCGACCTGGCCTGCGCCAGACGCGCGTGGACGTCGTGGAGGGCGTCGTCGACGTCGCTGATGCCCTCCAGGACCGGGCGTCGCCAGAACCCGTTGGCGACGCCCGTCGCGATCACGAGTGCGTCGTAGGCGAGTGAACCCATCTGGCCCGTTGGTGTGCGTAGGCGTATCACCTTGCGGTCGGGGTCGAGTGCGCAGATCTGCCCATGACGGATGTCGACTCTGTCGAGTCGACGAAAGCGGTCGAAGTCGACACGGTAATCGCGCGCCCACTCGTCCGGAAAGGCGACGCGGAGGCCGAGCTCCTGCCCGCTGACCAACGCAGGCCGTACCGAGATCCCCACGACATCGGTACGTCGAGCGAGGTGGATCGCCGTGAGAACACGGGAGTCGCCCATGCCCGCGACCACAACTCGCCGGCCCGGGGTGACGACGTGATCTGCGGCGCGCTTCGTCATGCTCACTTCGCCGGTTGCGAATCGTCGACGGCTCGGATGCCTTTCGGGGGCAACGGCACGAACATCGGGACGCGTTCGATGACGGCGGCATACGAGGCACGTCGTTCCAGACTCCGCTGCTCCATCATCGGGATGCTCGCCCCGAGGAACATCCCGAGCATCGCAGCGGCTCCCAGCCACAGCCACCAGGCGTCCGCTGGTGCCGCTGCGATGCCGAACAGGAGCACAGACACCCAGAACATGAACTCGCCGAAGTAGTTCGGGTGCCGCGACCAGGCCCAGACGCCGACGTCGATGGTCTGGCCCGGCTCGCTCGTGCGACGGAACAACCGCAACTGCCGATCGGCAGCCGATTCGAGGGCGACGGCTCCGAGACCGACGACGAACGCCACCACGCTCAACCACACCAGTCCGTCGTCGGGTCGGGTGAGTGCGACGTAGGCCGGGACCATCGCGAGGAACACCTGCAGCGTGGGGATGAGGTGGATGGCGAACAGATCCGCGAGGAACGCGAGACGACCCGCACGCTGACGCAACAGTGGATAACGCCAATCCTCGTGGACGAGACCGGGAAATGATCGCCACCAGTTCACTGTCAGCCGCACGGCCCAGATCACCACGACGATCGCCAACAACGCACATCGCCATCTTGCGGGGCCGCCGGCGTGTCTGGCGTCGCCTTCGAGCCACCAGTACAGCAGCAGGAAGACGGGCACGACGCTCCAATAGGCGTCGTAGCAGCTCGAATTGCCGACCGTGCGGCTGACCACGAAGATCACCAGGGTCGCGAGGACATCGGCGATGAGCGTGTCCGCCCAGAGCTGCCCGACACTCGGTCCCCACGTCAGCCAGGCGACCGCCACCGCCAGCGCAACGACGTATGCTGCGGCGATCACCGCCAGCGACACCCTTCTCCCCATACGGAGATGGTCTCAGGCGATCCGCGTGTTCGCTGCGTTTTGGGCGCCGCGTCCCGGCGGCAACGCGAGCCTCGGACGCAGGTGCTCACGCAACCAGCGGTAGACGTCGTCGTTGTTGAGCAACGTGAAATGATTGGCGCCGCCCAGATGAAGACCGTGGTCGATGCTGAATCCGACTCTGCGGGAGCGACTCTCGCCACGTCCACTCGGCGTCAGAACCAATCCGTCGCCGATCAACCTGCTTACCGGATGATTCGGGTTGCGGGTGAGCGATGCGGTGACGAACAGGTGCCGTGCCCGAGGAAGCAGAGGTATCGCCGCGGCGGGTTGCTGGCGGAAGGCATCCGGATCCCGCCCGCTCCAATCGTCGTCGGTCAGGCTTCCGTGGAACAGATCGCGGACGCCTGCGCTTCGTCGGGCGAGCAGATTCCCGAGCGGCGAGGTCACCGATGCACATCTCAGTATCCCGGTGGCCATGTGCACCGTCCGGGCCAGTGGGGCACCGTAGTGCGGTGTGCCCAGGGCCACGGTGTCGGTGACCACTTCACACCAGTACGCACCTTCGGCACTCGCTGCATGACACGCACTGCGGATCACCAACCCGCCCATCGAGTGCCCGACCAACGTCACACGCGTGACAGGCACCGGCCATTGGAGGACGAGCGCCTCGAGCAGTGCCGCAAGTTCTCGGCCGTTGTCACTGATGTGTCGGCCGGTGTTGAAGCGCACGCGTACCTCGGTCGCTCCGATGTCCGCGGTGAGTCGACGACCGTAGCTCGGGCGCTCGCCTCTGTCCCATGCGAACTCGGACTCCATGAGGCCGTGGAGGAACACGACTACGTGACCCGTCGCCCCGGGAAAGGCCGCTCGGAGCGATTCCGTCCTCACCGGAACCGGCGCGCCGTCGTCCCGGACCGACATCGTCTGCGCAAGCGATGACCGCTCTTCGGCGAGGGAATCGCCGATCAGCCCATCGAGCACTCCGAGCACGGACGCGCCTCGCGCGCTCTGCGACGGCGCGCGTCGCGGTTCCGGAAGCGCCGCACCGACGTTGGCGATCGCCTCGAAAAGCGACGACACGGTCCCGTAGGTCGCATCGGTCACGGTGTCATGCAGCAGGTGCGCCGATCGACTCGATGTCCCACCGACCCGATCGGATACCGCGAACAGACAGTCGGAGACCGCATGGTGGAGCTTGGCGACGCCACGAGTGGCAGCGGCGAGTTCTCTCAGCCCGAGCTGTGTTAGTGCCGCCACCTCGCGCGGAGCGGCGTCGTCAACGCTAGTCACGGACTCCAGAGTACAAGTGTTCACCCAAAATGGCAGCGAACATGTCACATCGCCGTCGTCGCCAACCGTCAGGCGTCGACGCTCTCGCGATAACCGAACTCGACAACGTCGACATCCGCGACATGCTTGCGTCGCTCGCGCATCAGGCCCAGTCCGTAGAGGACGATGCCGCCGACCAGCCAGCAGAACAGCACGATCAGCGGTCGAGCGATCGCGTTACCGTCGAAGAAGACGACATTGCGCAGAAGTGAACCAGTCGCCCCGGGCGGCAGATGCTGACCGACGACCCCCCAGGGTGTCGGCAGCATCTCGGGCGCACTCGAGAGCCCGGAAAGCGGGTTACCCAGCAGGATCAGCGCGATGGCTGCGAGGACGAGACCGGCACCACCGAGCGCCTCGCGAAGCCCGAGAACCGCGAAACAGGTTGCCGCGATGCCGAGCATGCCTGCGAGCGACGTCAGCCAGTAGTTTCCGTCGAACGTGCCGACCACGAATTGCAGAATCGCGATCAGGGCGAAGCCACCCACCACGGACACGCCGAGTGCCGCGAGGATGCGCCCACCCGCAGATGGGATGACCAGCATGATCACCATTGCACTGATCCACCCACCGAGCGCAAGCGGTAGTGCCCCAGCCGCAAGACCCGCCCCGTGCGAATCCTTCGCGGGGAAACTGCGGACGTCGACGACGCGGTGCCCGATGTGAGTCGCATCGGCGACGCGCTGTCCCAGCGTCTCGATCATCGTTGCCACCGTTGGACTCGCGGCAGTGGCGACTAGCACCGTGAGTTCCGATCCAGGGGAAACGACGAGTGCGCCGTATACCTCGCGCGACTCGATGGCGTCATGTGCGACGGATTCGTCGGCGTAGCTCGTCACGTCGAATGACTCGCCCATGAGATTACCGATCTCATCGGCAGCCTGCGCTGACCCGACCACCCCGATCGGGATGTGATGCGGTGCGGACCTCGCTGCGGGCAGAGCGAACATCGTGACCATCACCGACAGCAGCACCGCCGTGCCGATGACGACGGCGATCACCTTGACGCCGACAGGCGGCCCCGTTCTGGCCGAGGTGTCGAGCGTCGCGGCCGCGGCGGGAACCAGCAAGACCGTGCTGTATCGACGGTGGGACACCAAGGTCGAGATGGTCATGTCGGCGATGGTCGACGTCGCCAGAGAAGTCCTCTCGGTCCCGGACACCGGATCACTGTCGACCGACCTGCACACCATCCTGGTCCGCATGCGGGCGCGGTTGACCGAGATCGGTTCGGAGACGATTCGATCGCTCCTCGCCGATCTGCCTGTCGGATCCACCGATGCGCTGCTGCGGCTCATCACCAGCCACGTCGACGATGTGATGGCTCCAACCCTCGAGCGCGCACGCGAACGAGGAGAACTGGGACCGGGCGCACTTGCGCCGCGCGCGGCGGCACTGCCCTTCGACCTCGCACGGCACGAGTTCTTCATCACGGGCACCATGTCGGATGACTCGATCGACGAGATCATCTCGATCTGCGTGATCCCCCTGTGGACGACACTGACAAATACTGCCGGCACATGACTCCCGGGCGTCCCGCGGTCATGACATCATCCGCCGAATGACTCGTTGACGACGTGGGAGAGCGACTCGCGGTCGGCGACGTCGAGCTTGATACACGCCCGATAGATGTGACCTTCGACCGTGCGCACGGACACGGTGAGTCGCTCGGCGATCTCACGATTGGTCAGACCCCGTCCTATGAGCACCGCGATCTCGCGTTCACGCGCGGTGATCGGCAACGGTCGCGCCGTCGCTCGAATCGCGGGTGTTGTCGCACCGTCGCACCTCTTCGACAGCGCGAGGACTCTGGCCGAGTACGCAGTGGCATCGCCGCGTCGACCGGCACTGTCGTACAACTTCGCCGCCTGGGCGGCGGCATCGGCAGCGGAGAGGAGTAACCCCGCTTTCTCGAATTCGTCTGACGCCAAGGCCAACTCATCCGGATCACCCGCAGCGAACGCCTCGGCATGGCGCACGTAGACGGGACCCAGATCCCCTTGTAGGAGTGGCGCGAGCTCGAGGAGTCGCGCCACCGTGGTTTTGTCGCCGAAGCGTGTCGCGTGGTGCAGGGCCTCCGCCTCGAGCGCGTGCTGGCCCGAGTCGCGCGCGATCTGTGCGGCATGATGGGCGTGCTCGATCGCGGTGCGTTCTGCGCCCTGCGCCGCGGCGATCCACGCTCGCGCAAGGACGCGTTGCGACTCGTGCAGCGCCAGGTGTGCGCCTCGGTGTTCGTCCGCGTCGCGGAGGACGCGTTCGGCGTTGTCGACGTCGTTGAGCGCAGCATAGGCGCGCACGAGGATCAACCGTCCCGGCAGACGCCAGGGGAGTGGCTGTTTGGCGTTGAGCGCGGCAAGTGCCTGCTCGAACTCGCTGATCGCCTCGCGAAACGACCCACTGTAGGTTGCGGCCACTCCGGCCATGATCTTGGCGATCGCCCACCCGAGGAACTGACCAGACGACGAGAACTGTGTGTACTCGTCGGCGCGCGCCCGAGCTTCTGCGAGATCACCCACCATCGTGAGCGCCAGGACGTCGCAGTAGCGGACCATGACGCTGATCATTCCGTCGGTCGCCTTCTGCTTCGCACGTGTACGTTCGGCATACGGCGCGTAGTCACGTCCCCGGCCTGCGATCGGCATGGCCAGACCGGCACCGAACGCGGCGAAATCGATCGCCTGCGACGGCGCGTTGGGACTCTCCAGGACATGCTCGGCGAGTGCGATCCCCTCCTCGATGCGGTTCTCGTGCACGGCCATTGCGGCGGCGACCGCGTCGACGACGAGACGCAACGTCGGGTGCTGGACCTTCTCGTTGAGGAGGTCGAGCATGCGGTGGCTCTCCTCGACGTCGCCGAGCATCCAGAAAATCAGGCTCATCCGCGAGACCGCCCAGACCACGAGCTCGAACTCGTTGAACGATTCGGGATCGAACTCGGTGAACACGGCGTCGGCCTCGACGATGCGGCCCTGCCACATGATCGCTCGGGACAGTAGTTCGCCCGCCGTGAGGCTGCCGTCGTGTTCGTAGGCGATGCGCGCGAGGCGCTCCCCGAGCGGGAGGTTCGCCAGGAAGATCGCATCCTTGGCCGCCGCGATCAGGAGGTCGGTGTCGACCTCGCGGTCTGCGTCTACACACAGTTGGGCGAGGCGTATCCGGTCGGCAGCGGTGTCAGGCGAGTGGTCGCGCAGTTCGTCGACGAGCTGCGCGCGAAGCCGCCGAGCCGCGATCGTGCTGATGCGGCGACGGACGACGTCGGCGTAGAGCGGATGGCTGAATCGGACGTTCGTCGTGTCGCCGTCGCGCGTCGTCCTGATCAGTCCGGAGGTCTCCGCGTCGTCGACCGGCTCCTCACCGACCATGCGGATGAGAAGGTCGATGTCCATCGGCTCGTACAGGGACAGCACCTTGAGTGCGTTGATGACCAGGGGCCCCGCCCGATCGAGACGGTCGTCCAACAACGCCACCAGGCCCGTTGGCACAGCGGTTGGTCCGCGCAGTTGCCACACCCCGGAGACCTCCGAGAGCGCACCCGAATCGACCGCCCCCTCGACCATGTTGCGGAGGAACAACGGATTACCGCCAGACGAGTCCCAGATGACGTCGGCACTCAGGCCCTCCAGCGACCCGCCGAGGACCATCTCGACCAGCGATGCACACTGCTCCCTGGTGAGATTCTCCAGTTCGAGGCGATGCAGGTATCCGTCCTTCCACAGCGACGTCACCGCATCGGGCACCGACTCACCCGTGCGCACCGTTGCGATGATGCGGGCGCTGCGATCCATCGCGATCTGGTGCAGCAGCGTCGCCGAGAGTTGATCGAGCATGTGGGCGTCGTCGATCCCGATGACCGTACCCGGCTCGGCGAGCAACGTCTCGCGAGCAGACACCAGTGCCGCGATCGGGTCACGGGATGCGGTGAGAGTGACCCACGGGGCAAAGGCGCCGAGTGGGATCGCCCGCGATGAATCCGTGCACGCCGCCCACCGGACGCTTCGGCCGAGTGTGTCGGTGACCATGCGGGCGAGCGTCGTCTTGCCAACGCCGGCCGGCCCGACGAGCACCACGCCGCAACGTCCCCCCGATCGGAGAAGCGCGGAACGAATGAACTGCTGTTCGGTGGGCCGGCCGAGAAGTTGCCACCGCCCTTCCATGGTTGAGGATTATAGAACGACGAAGAAACGAGCGAGCGCCAAAAGATCTCAGTCGGGTAAATCCGCAACCGAGCTCGGCTCGCTCATCGGTGCATTGTTCTTCTGATGCCGGAATCTGCTCGACGCGTCGTACACCTCACGCTTGAGTCTGTTGATGGATCCGAGAGGCGTGTGGGCCTTGAGCCCCCGCCACGAATTGAACGCCAGTACGTCGTCGCCGTACGCGCGTCGTTCCGGCGTATAGGGGTCCTGACGGGGAAACCGTATCGTGGCGACGGTCCGATGGGGAGACTCGTCCTCGGGCCACGAGGTCTTCGCATTCTCCAGCGGCATCCGATCGATATTCGTGCACAGTTGCACGCGCAATTCGTATTCCGCGGCGTGCGTATCGAAGAAGTCGACGGTCATGTCCTGCAAAGCGTTGACGCCGCGGTAATCGGTAGTCGGCTGTCCCGCGAGTGCGCGAACCTCGGGCGACGACGGTGCGTACAGCATCTTTGCGACGTACCTGCCGTACCGCAGCGGCGCCGACGTGTAGAAGGTGTCGCCGAGAATGTGAGTGTTCTTCTTGATGAAGACCTTGAGGGTCTCCGGCAGCGGGTGCCCGATCTTGGTCAGCAGCCGATCGTCGACGAAGGCCAACCCCTTCTCGGCGAGGGCGAGCACGGGGTCGGAGACCCGCGCGAGCGCCCAGGCGGTCATCATCCCCTTCGTCGAATACTCCTGCGCATCGGCGAACAGAAACTCACGATGCGTCACCATGATGAAATCCTGGGTGGTCGCAGTGTCGTCGGGGAGTGCCCTGTCACCCGGATCGACACCGATGACCTTGATGCCCAGGCCACGGACACCTCTCATCTGGTCCGTGCGGATCGCTCCGGACGTACTCGACAGACGCGCGATGACCGGATAGGTGCGTGGCTGCGCGAACAATCCCTGGGCGAGTTCCTCCGGCAGGTTCGCGTGTACCTCCAGCTCGCCCCGCAGTATGGCGTGACTTTTCGCGTGAGCGTCTCGAATCGCGCGCTTGTACTTGGCATACGAGTGCTCGTTGTTTGCGTGCAGGGTCTGCACGATCCTCGCCACCGCCTTGGCCTCGTCCGGCGGCGCGTTCTCCATATCGGGTGTGAACAGCACGTACTCGGGGCTCATCCCAGTCCTCTCGGTGAGTCAGGTGGCAGCGATGTTTCGGCTTTGGTCTCCTGGCAGGCGATCTGTCGGCCGATGATCAGGTGGCGGGCCAGGGCGCGAACGGGTTCGCGATCTTGGTGAGCAGCGGGGTGAGTGTGGGGAAGTGGCGCAGCAGGACCGTGCGCATCGAGTTGTCCCGAATCCATGCCATGCCGGCCTCGGTGTAGAAGTCAGCGGTGAAGTCCGTCGTGAGGAATCGATCGGCGGCGATCCTGCGTGAGGCCATCAGGATGAAGACGCGAAAAGCGGTGTCCGAGAAGCCGAAACCTCGAGGTTTGCGTTCGGCGTACAACCCGACCATCAGATCGACATCGTCGACGGTGCTGTAGATCCGTTCCAGTTGCGCCGCCCACTCGGGTCTGTCGGTGAGATCGGCGAAGCTCCGTGCCGGGGCGAGCCGGAAATATCGGCGGAACTCGTTGTAGCGGGGGACACCTCGTTCTCTGCTGCGCAACACGTCGACGGTGGCGAGGTCGATCGGTTCGCCCGACGGACGGGCAAGGTCCCGTAGCGCCGCCGGGAAGTTCTGCAATGTGAGGGCACCCGGATGGGCACGGCCGAACGAGTACAACAGATCCGCCATCGACGATTCGGCCATCCGGGTGTGCACGTGGTCGACGAGCAGCTCCGCGAGGGCGTGCGTGCGCCTCGTCTGTCCGGTGGCGACGCTGCGCACCTCGAGCTCGTCGGGTAGCAGGGGATGCATGCGGTAGACGGAAATGAACTCTTCGGTCAGCGAGAACGGCACCCCGTTGAGTTCCGTACGCCCGCCCGGAATCCCGAAGAGGATCTCGTTGTCGACGAGTCGGCCGAAGCGAGTGGTGAATTTCTCGCCGAGCAGTCCGAACCAGTTCGCGCGCATACCGGTGACGGTCGTTGGGTGGGCGATGATCGCCGGAGTCCAGTCGATCGTGTGAATCTTGGCCATCAGCGCTGAATTGACCAGTCGTGCAATGTCGTACAGACGCTGCTGGTCGTCGGCCAGCTCTGGCTGCGCTGCGGTGAGTCGTCGGCAGATCGTGTTGTGTTCTCGTAAGAACAACGACTGCATCAGTGCCAGTCCCAGCCATGAGTTCGCCTGAGGGCCGGTCGGATCCAGCAACTGCTCGGCGGCGAGCGTGGGTAATCCGTCGTCGGCGAGTTCGATCGTGGCGAGCAGATTGCCCTGCGCGTCGGTGTCGCGGATTGCGCGGGCGTACTCCTCTGTGTCTCCGTAGATCTGAGAGGCGTCCCACCAATGGGTGTCCCGGTTGGCAAAGGTCGGTGGCACGTCGGTGGGCCCGTCAAGCGCAGGCGTGTGCGGAATCTGCATCGGCCTGGCGTGTGGCCACGGGTCGTCGGGCTCGAGGCCGACCAGCCACGGCTCGGGATCCACCGGGGTCAGGTGGCTCACCCAATCGTGCACCTGGAACTGGATCCACGCGGCCGCGAGAAGGTTCAGGGTCGACGCCGGTTGGAACTCGGTGCGGGCGAGGAGCTTCTCGCTGATCACCCGTGGGCTCGGTTCACGTGCGCGGTCCTCGGTCTCCGGCCACGTCGCGTCGATGGGCACGTTACGGCCGAAACGAGCACCCACCGAACCCATGTCGGGTCGCTCGAGGTTGTCGAACCGACCGTCGATCGTGCGGCCCGGATGATCGGACGGGTTCAGTGGCGGATCGAGCGGAGTGACGGGGTCGGGGTCGGTGTCGAAGAGGTTCAGTGCCCTTAGCTGGCTGCGAATCCCGACCAATACCGCCAGCGCCAGTGGTTTCGGGAGCCGCGACCACCCGAACAGCCTGTCGGCGTTCTCCGCGGCCGAAGCCAGCACTCGTTCAACGGTAGTTCTCTGATCGACCACCCAGTCCTCTTCCGCTCGCCCACGTGATTGCCGCTACAGATCGTTTGGACACACCGACCGTGTCGCGATGAGTATCCCCGAGATCGACCTGCTGCCGCATGCGTACCGGGCTACCTCATAGCGCGGGTGGTGCTTTCGAGTAGCCGGGTACTCGTGAAAGCGCCACGCGGTTCACAAAGACTGAAAGCCCAGTCGGTACGCGTTCAGGCACGCAGTCCCGGCACGCGCTTTCAGCAGGGCGCACCGGATCGGACACGCGCAGGATGTCATGCGCACGGAAGAAAGAAAGCGACAGGTGATTCGTGATCGTCCCGATCAGCATCACACTCAACATCGACACGGGGATCGACGACATCGTCGACGCCCTCGACTGTCGGATCGACAACGCGACGCAGCGTCGATTCTGGTTCGCGGAGGCACACCACGCATCGGCCGACACGCCCACCCCGCTGTACGACAGCAGGGTGGTGATCCGATTGCGGTCGGGAGCCCGCGACGACCTGACAGTCACGATGCTTCCCGAGAGCTGTGATCGGCTTACCGGTGATTGGGCCGCGCCCTTCGACCGGGATGACCTCGAATACCGGATCTCCGAACGCTGGTGCGGCGGCAGTCGGCAATTGACAGCGTCGGCACGCACTCACCATCCAGCAGGCGCCATGGTGGCAGCGATACGCGATGGCGCCGACCCCACCCACCTCCTCGATATGTCACAGCGCCGATTCCTCGTGGCATGCGCGACCTCCGGGACTCCGATCGATCACCTCGTGATCCGCGGTCCGATCACGTCACATGTCTGGGACACGGCGCTTCCCGAGAACCGTCGCGTCCGTGTGGAGCGGTGGCTGACCGACGGGCTCGACGTCCTCGGGATCACCACACGTGTGGAACTGCGGCCGGGCGATGCCTCGTACGACCTCACCGCACGAGCGGTGGACGCCGCTGGAGAGCTTCGCGACGGACTGTCCGGACTCGGGGGTCAGACCAGTCCGCTTGCCAGCAGGACCGCCTTGGCACTCAGGGTGCTGTCCGGCGCGGCGACGTGACCAGCAGAGTCTTCCTTCGACGAAGTCACCCGTCGACCGAAACGATCGTCAACTCGAAGACCAGGGTGTCGCCCTTGTCGATCCCGGCCGCCGGATTGCCGTCCGGATATCCGTCCGCGGGGTTCATTGCCACGGCCACCGAGGAGCCGACTTTCTGGCCGGCGATCGCCTTCTTGAACCCGACCACGACCTGATCCAGCGAGAACTGTACGGGTGTACCAGCGGTGTAGCTGCTGTCGAACGTCTTCCCATCCCGACCGTTGACGCCGACATAACACACGCTGACGGTCGCGGTGTCGGCGACGACCGGCCCTGAGCCCTCTCGCAGGGTGTGGACCTCGGTGTCGGTCACGGCGAACGGAGTCGTCACCTTCACCGCCGGTGCGGTCGTCGACGTCGAGGCGACGACGTCGACGCTCCCCGTGGTTCCGCGTAGGGTCCACTCGGGCTTTGCCGATGCGGCCGGCGACGCCGTCGGACAGCTCGCCGCGGCAGCGGATGTCGGCGACGACTGGGCTGAACCCGAATCGGAGTCCGACCCGCACGCAGCGAGTCCGATGGTCAATGAGGCAGCGGCGACAGGTAGCAACAGGCGTCGGATGTTCACTCGCGTCACGCTACCGAATCGGTTGTCGATCCCACGCCCGGCCTCCGCCGGGCGTGGACGACGCACCGACTAGGACGAAGGAAGTCCCAGCGCCCGGGAGATGGTGAAGAACAGATCCGTCTGGTCGGTCAGCCCGACGACGTTCGCTGCGCTCGGGCCGTACGCGGCGACTCTCAACTGCGTACCGGTGTGTCCCTGATCCATGGCATCGAGATTGTCCGACGTCCCGTAGGACACCGTGAGTGGCTGACCGTCTTTGGTCGTCAGTACACGCGTCAGCCCGGGGTAGAGCGCGTCCCTTTCCACCTGGACGGGGAGCTTCGCGTCGTCGGCGGCCTCCTGGACGTCCTCGGCGGTCATCGTCTCGACGATCTGACTGCTGTGCGCGTGATCGGCGGTCACGATGACCAGCGTGTCGCGGTTGTCCTTGGCGTAGTCGAGCGCCACCTTCGTGGCCTCGTCGAGGTCCACAGTCTCACCGATCTGACCGCACGGATTGGCTGCGTGATCCTGCTTGTCGATCGACGCACCCTCCACCTGCAGGAAGAATCCTTTGTCGTTGCCCTTGAGCAGGTCGATCGATTTCTTGGTCATGTCCGCGAGCTTCGGTGTCGACGCACCGCGTTCTGGGTTGTCGGTGCAGGTCGCGGCGGGTTCGAGGTAGCCACCCTTGGTCGCGACGGGCCCGTTCCAGCGGACCGGCATGTTGCCGTCGGCGAACAATCCCAGCACTGGGGAGTCCTGGTTTGCAGCCGTGACACCGTTCAGCTCGTCGGCGCTGCGAACCATCTGATAGCCACGTTCCTTTGCCTGCACCTCGAGTGTTTTGCCCCGGTACTGCCCCGCGGTGGCGGTCTGCTGGAATGTCTTCGCACCGCCGCCGAGGACCAGATCTGCACGGGTCGCGAGGAGTTGCTCGGTGATCGACCCCTTCCCGCCCTTGTCCAGCGCATCGTCCGGACACTTCTCGGCTGTCTCCTCGGGTCCGTAGCACTTGCGATTGCTGACGTGGGCGACCTGCACCGCTGGTGTCGCGTCCTGGATCTCCGCGGTGGTCACATCACCGGTCGCCTTACCCGCCTTCTTGGCGAGCTCGAGCAGCGTCTGCTGCGGGGCTCCCTCGATGTCGACCGAGATCGCACCGTTGTAGGTCTTGGTGCCCGTCGACCATGCCGAACCGCTCGCGGCCGAATCGGTCACGTAGGTGGGCTTTCCGTCCTTGTCGATCGAGTAGTGCGTGTACTGACCGGTCAGGGGAAGCGCGTCAAGACCGCTGAAGGTACCGCCTGCGCCCTGTGCGTAGTCGCGGGCGACGGTGATCTCCGAGTCGCCCATTCCGTCGCCGATCAGCAGGATGACGTTCTTCGCGCCCGAGTTGCGGATGGAATCGGCAATGAGCGATCCGCGGTCGTCACCTGCCCTGGTCGCACCTCCATGTTCTGAAAGCGTGCCCTTGGCAACGGGATCCAGCAGCGGCCCGGCCGTGTCGTCGTCGCTGCCACCACTGCACGCCGCCATCACTGTCGTCGCACACACCACAGCGGTGACCGCCATGTACCGATGTCGTCGCATCCGCATTCTCCCCATATCCGTCGATTTCCTGAACTCGGACATGGTCGTTGCGTTATGTGAACGAAAGTTGTCGTGAAGACGACATCGGTGCAGCCACCCGACCACGAGTCGGGTGGCTGCACTCGTCAGCGCGGAAGCGGGCTGTAGAACACCAGGCCGTTGCCCTTGTTGTCATATACGACGGCACGACGCTCGTGCGCGTCATCGTAGGGTCCCTTGATGATCGCGCCGCCGCTTTCCTCGACCGCTTTTGCGTCGCCGTCGACGTCGTCGGTCTTGATCCCGACGACCACCTTGCCGGGAATCGGGTGGTCGACGTCGGTCGCGAGGGCTAGCGTCAGGGAGCCGCCGTCGAGCGCGGCGAAGTGCGCCCCGTCGCGGAATTTGAGCGCCATCCCCAACGTGTCGCTGTAGAACCTGATCGACTCGTCGAGATCGTCGGTGGACAGAACGATCATGCGCACATCGTGGTCACTCACGTGGGCCTCCTTTGGCCGGATCCTGGTTCACCCCGGTGAACTCCAACGGATTTCACGCTAGTGCACCGCTGACGTCAGCGAATGGGACTTCCGGACCAGATATGCCACGCGGCTCCCGACCAGGCAGGGTCGGGAGCCGCGTGCAGGGGTCGGCGTTTGGGCGGGTCAGCCGCGAACCGACTCGAGTGCCTCGTTGAACGTCTTGCTCGGCCGCATGACCGACGCGAGCTTCTCCGAGTCGGGTGCGTAGTAACCGCCGATGTCGACGGCTTCGCCTTGCGCCTTGTTCAGCTCGGCCACGATCGCATCCTCGTTCTCGGCGAGCGTCTTCGCCAGCGGCGCGAAGTGCTTCGCCAATTCCTCGTCGTCGGTCTGTTTGGCCAGCTCTTGCGCCCAGTACATCGCGAGATAGAACTGGCTGCCCCGGTTGTCGAGTTCGCCCGTGTTGCGCGACGGACCCTTGTTGTTCTCGAGCAGTCGTCCCGTTGCGGCGTCGAGTGTCTTGGCGAGCACCTCAGCCTTGGGGTTGTCGTTCTTCTTGCCCAGATCCTCGAGGCTGACCGCGAGCGCCAGGAACTCACCGAGTGAATCCCACCGGAGGTGATTCTCCTCGAGGAGCTGCTTGACGTGCTTCGGGGCAGAACCGCCCGCTCCGGTCTCGTACAGACCACCGCCTGCCATCAGCGGGACGATCGACAGCATCTTGGCGCTGGTACCGAGCTCGAGGATCGGGAACAGGTCGGTCAGGTAGTCGCGCAGGATGTTGCCGGTGGCCGAGATCGTGTCGAGGCCGCGAATCAGGCGTTCCATCGTGTAGCGGATGGCACGCACCTGCGACATGATCTGGATGTCGAGGCCCTCGGTGTCGTGATCCTTGAGGTAGGTGTTGACCTTGGTGATCAGCTCGTTCTCGTGGGGACGGTAGGGGTCGAGCCAGAAGACCACCGGCATGCCCGACTCACGCGCACGCGTCACGGCCAGCTTCACCCAGTCGCGAATCGGGGCGTCGCGCACGATGCACATGCGCCAGATGTCGCCCTCCTCGACGTTCTGCGACAGCAGGATCTCCCCGGTCTCGAGGTCGACGAAGTTCGCGACACCGTCGGCCGGGATCTCGAAGGTCTTGTCGTGCGAGCCGTACTCCTCGGCCTTCTGGGCCATCAGTCCGACGTTGGGCACGGTGCCCATCGTCGTCGGATCGAACTGCCCATTGGTCTTACAGAAGTTGACCATCTCCTGATAGATCCGCGAGAACGTCGATTCCGGGTTGACCGCCTTGGTGTCCTTGGGCCGACCATCGGCGCCATACATCTTGCCGCCGGCGCGGATCATCGCGGGCATCGACGCATCGACGATCACATCGCTGGGTGAGTGGAAGTTGGAGATGCCGCGAGCGGAGTCGACCATGGCGAGCTCCGGCCGGTGCTCGTGGCACTTGTGCAGGTCGTCGACGATCTCTTCCTTCTTCGACGCCGGCAGCGATTCGATCTTGGCGTACAGATCCGACAGCCCGTTGTTGACGTTCACGCCGAGTTCGTCGAAGAGGTCGCCATGCTTGGCGAACGCCTCCTTGTAGAAGGTGCGCACGGCGTGACCGAACACGATCGGGTGGCTGACCCGCATCATCGTCGCCTTGACGTGCAGCGAGAACATGACACCCGTCTTGTAGGCGTCCTCCATCTCCTTCTCGTAGAACTCGATCAGCGCCTTCTTGCTCATGTACATGCTGTCGACGACGTCGCCGTCGAGAAGCTTGACCTCGGGCTTGAGGACGATGGACTCACCGTCGGTGGTGACCAGTTCCATCTTGACCCTGCGATCTCCCTGCACGGTCATCGACTTCTCGCCGTGATAGAAGTCGCCTTCACGCATGTGCGCGACGTGGGTTCGCGATGCCATCGACCACTCACCCATCGAATGCGGATGCTTCTGTGCGTACTCTTTGACCGCCCTGGGTGCTCGACGATCCGAATTGCCCTCACGCAGAACAGGATTGACAGCACTACCGAGACACTTCGTGTATCGGTCGCGGATCTCCTTCTCTTCGTCGGTCTTCGGATTACCCGGATAGTCGGGAATGGCGTATCCCTTGGACTGCAGCTCCTTGATCGCAGCGAGCAACTGCGGTACCGAGGCGCTGATGTTGGGAAGCTTGATGATGTTGGTGTCCGGGTCCTGGGTGAGACGCCCCAGTTCACCGAGGTGGTCGCCGACCTTCTGTTCGTCGGTCAGATAGTCGGGGAATTCGGACAGGATGCGCGACGCAACGGAGATGTCGGAAGTCTCGACGTTGATGTCGGCGGAGTCGGCGAACGCCCGGATAACGGGCAGAAAGGCGTAGGTCGCCAGCATCGGCGCCTCGTCGGTCAGGGTGTAGATGATGGTCGGTTGCTTGTCGCTCATAACCTGCCTTCGCTCTCGATTCCGGTCGCCCGACACAATTGGGTCGTGTGTCACAACCGCTGGCCACGCGCGGGTGTGCGCGTCCAGCGTCAACCCTATTCCGTCCGTGAAACCCGCGCCGCATGTGCTCTCGAAATGAGCTGCGTCGCGGCTCGCACGCTGGGTGTCCTCGGTCACCGGATGCCGCCATCGACGCACGATCAGCTCATGGCAAACTCGACCGAGGTCCGTGAACGAGGTGCAACCGTGAGGTGACGATGGCGAACTCCACCGTGGATGATTCGGCGACCGCGGTTCCGGCGGATCGGGCCACTGAGCCGATGCGACCAGTGCGCGCACGACCAACAGATCCGGTCCCGTCCACGACGACGCTGGTCGGCACCTGGGAGGCCAACCGAGCGATCCAGAGGTCGGCGGGAGTCCGCCTGTTCGCCGCGTCCAATTCGGCGCTGTATGTGACGTTGATGGAGCGTCATCTGGATTTCGGTACCCGCCATACCGAGTCCGACCTCGCGATCCGTCTCGACCGCGACCTCGCGGAGCTCGATGCCTCCGATCAGCCGTCCGGCCTCGATCTCATCAAGTCGTGGGCCAAGCAGGGCTGGTTGCTCCGCGTCACCGACGCCACGTCACCGTCGGCGCCGAACGTGTGTTTCCTGACCACCGAGGCGCGCTCGGTGATCGCCTACATGCGACGACTGCGCCGCGAGGACAGTGTCGCCACCGGTGGCTCGATCACCGGTGTCGCGGCGGGTCTGCATCGGGTGGCGACGCGGGTCGCCGATGATCCGGACCGGATCCGCGAGGACATCGCGCATCAGATCGATGAACTCGACGCCGAGCTCGTCGAACTCAATGAGGGCCGTCGCCGACCTCTGGACCTTCGCGGCGCCGAGGACGAGGCGCGCGCGATCGCCTATCAGATGGAACAGATCATCGGTGACATCGGCCAGTACGGCGCGATGCTCGATCGGATCACCACCGCGCTGCTCGACGACCCGCATGATTCCGATCTCGCCTACCGGGACCGACAGCGTCAGATGTTCGACGATTACGAGCTTCTCCTCGAGTCGTCGCAGAGTGCGTCGTATCACGCTTTCACCCAGATGATCCAGGATCCGCAGCAGCGCGCCCGTCTCATCGCCGACATCGAACTCGTTGTCGACCGGTTGCCCAGTATCGACACGGGGTTGCGCGCGGTGATGGAGAACTTCTTCCCGCTGGTGAGCGAGCAGATGGCGGAGGTCGGACGAATCCGGCAGCGCTGCGCCCGCCGCATCCGCAGATTCGTGGCGTCGGGAACCCTGGAACAGAGCCGCGGCGTCGCCCGTCAGCTCAACGACGCACTGGCCACAGCGAATGAGCTTCTCAAGGACTCGCTCGCCGATCGTCGCCTCGGGTACGAACTCCCGGTCGCGACACCGCTGGTCACCTCGATCGGCCGCCTTGCTTTCGAGATCCGTAATCCCGCGCCGCCTGAGCAGGCCCGTCCTGCTGACGGTCGCACAAATCTGGCGTCGTTCGCGTCACTCGCAGGCCAGGTCGACACGGTCGAACTCGCCGACGTCGTCAACGAGAAGCTGGCGAGCGGCCCGGTGTCGCTGAGCGAGGCGATCGACGCGCTCGACGAGCCGTATCTGGCGCATGTGATCGTGTTGTGGTCGTGGGCCCTGCGCCAGCCTAGGAATACACTGCGCCAGCCTAGGGAAATTCAGCGCCAGCCTCGGAATACACAGCGCCAGCCTGGGGACACACGTTCGGTGGATGCCTTCGCGAACACGGCCGGCGACGGTGGCGCGTCGTCGTTCGTCCGCTTCCGCTCCCTCGAGGGTGAGGATCGCGCGATCGAGGTTCCGGTGTTGATGTTCAGCGAACCCATCCCGTCGCAGTACAGCGACTCCGATTCGATTCTCAGCACGGAAGCCGACGCCTGATGACAAGCACTGACACGACCGGTCCGCACAATTCGACGGCGGACACCACCGAGGGCGGCGTGACCGGATCCCCTGCGGTGCCCGCTGACGAGTACGCCGGGTATGACGACCTACCGTCCGCCGCGACCCGCGGACGCGTCGACGAGCCGCGCGCACCCAGATTCGACGGTGACGTCTCGGCGATGCCCGACCGCGCGTGCTGGGCGCTCCAGAACCTCCTCACCCGCAGGCATGTCAGTGGGGATCGAAACCCGCAGCTGTGGGCGTGGGTGACCGAATACCAGGAACTGTTGCGCAGCCGTCTGTCGGAACTCGATCTCAGGTTGCGTCTCGTCGACGAGCTCCAGGTGGCCTTCGTGGAACAGGCTGGCTACGAATCACGCTGGGGTAGAAGAATTCTCAAGCGAGAAACGATTCAGACCTACGATGCGATCCTTGCGCTGCACCTGGCGAAGTTCCTGCGGTCGTCGCGCGAGGAGACCGCGATCATCACCCGTGAGGAGATCCACGAGCTGTTCGCAGGCGTGACCAACACCATCGATCGCGACCTCGCGCTGTTCGACAAGAGGATCGAGCGTGCGATCGACAAGATGGAAGAGCTCGATTTCCTCCGCCGCCATCGAGACGACCCGGACACCTTCACTGTGAGTCCGGTCATCACCGCGGTGATGACGGCATCGGTCATCACCGATCTGCAGCGCCAGTTCGAGCAGTTCGTCGGTGCCGGAGACACCGGCGACGACCTCGCTGCCACCACCGATCAGACCGACTCCGATGCGTGGGACGGCACAGACGGCCCGTCGTCCGCCGACGACACCGACGCTTATGCCGACGAGGAAGGAGACGAGTGGTGAGCAGTTTCCACAGGCCGGATCAACGAGGAAGCAGTGCCGCGCTGCGCGACAGCGACGAGCAGTACTACCTCTCGCGGTTGCAGCTCATCAACTGGGGTGTGTTCGACGGGTACCACTCCATCGACTTCAGCCCGGGCGGCGCACTCATCACCGGATCATCCGGAAGTGGCAAATCGTCACTGCTGGATGCGATCTCACTCGCATTCCTGCCCGACCACCGACGCAACTTCAACGCGTCGGGGGACACCACCGCAGCCGGCTCGTCCGGCGGCAGGCGCACAGTGGGCAAGTATGTGCGTGGCGCGTGGGGCGAACGCCGCGATGCGACGGGAGCCCATCGCGAGATCATGTATCTGCGGGGCAGCGGACCGGCGTGGGCGGCGATCTCTGTCACGTACACCTCGACGTCCGGCACGGCGATCACCGGGCTGGTCCTGAAGTGGCTGGCCGCGGGAAAGCTCACCGATGCGCATAGCGCCTACTTCATCCACGACGGCGACGTCGACATCGTCGACGCCTGCAACGACTGGGCAGCGAACAACTACAGCGCAGCACGCTTCCGTGATCGAGGGTGGCAGGGCGGGCCCGGGGAGGGCAAGTACCTCACGACGCTGTACTCACTCATCGGCATCCGCGCCTCCGACGCAGCACAACAGTTGCTCGGCAAAGCCAAGTCTCTCAAGAGTGTTGGTGGACTCGCACAGTTCGTCCGGGAGTTCATGCTCGACGAACCGACGAGTATCGCCGGGATCTCCGACGCGCTCGAGCAGATCGATCCGCTCGTGGAGGCACGTGAACTCCTCGACGTCTCACGACGCAAGCGCACCATTCTCGACAACGTCGAGGCGTTGCAGGAACGCTACGCAGCAGAGTCGGCGACTTTCACAGTTCTCGACACGATCGAACCCGAGGTTGTCCGGTCGTATGTGACGAATCTTCGTATACGCAACGCCGAACCCGAGATCGGCGATCTCGACGATCAGATCGCCCGCCTCGACGCCGACCTGGCCGCGCTGACCGCGCAGCACGATCAACTACGCCAGGATCACAGTCACCTGCTCGGGCGGATAGCGACGTCGACCGGCGATCTCGCTCCGCTACAAGAACAACTCTCGACCGCGCAGAAGGCGAGCAACGAGGCATCTATTCGCCGCGCGACATACGAGCACAAGATCGCAGCACTCGGATTCGACGTCCCCGAGGACGGTGAGGCCTTCTGGGAACTGCGCGAGCACCTGATGGAGGAGGCGACCCGACTCGACGGTCAACTCGAAGCCGGCAAGCCGCATTTCGCCGAGACCCTCGCCACCGAAGTCGCTGCCCGCGCCCAACGTGATGCCGCGCGTGAAGAACTCGAGCGAGTACGGCATGCGGGTTCTGCGCTGCCTCGTGCGGAACATGAGATGCGTCGAATCATCGCGAGCGCATTGCAAGTCGACGAGACGGAGCTGCGCTACGTGGCAGAGCTCGTGGAACTCGCTCCTTCCGCCGAGCGGTGGCGAGTGGCGGTCGAGAAGGTTCTGCGTAACGCCGGATTGCGACTGTTGGTGCCGGACAAGCATTTCGCAGCCGCGCTCAAGTTCGTCAACGATCATGACATGCGGGGCCGGATTCAGCTCCACCATGCCGAAGCGCGTCCGGCTCCGCTGGTCGAGCCGGGCACCCTCGGGGCAACGTTGCGTGCTGCGGAACCCGATCACCCGTGTACGAACGAGGCACTGACGATCCTGGCCAAGCTCGGCAACTACGTGTGCGTGGAATCCACCGCGGACTTCGTCGAACACTCCAAGGCCGTGACCGATCGTGGTCTGCGCAAGGACTCGGCGAAGCTCGCGATCAAGGACGACCGCGGGCAGTTGCGTCCGTCGCAGTACATCTTCGTCGGCAACGTCACCGCCAAGATCGCTGCGCTGCAAGAAGAACTCGACCTCGAGAACCAGCTCTACGAGCAGGCACGCGCTCGCAGCGCAGAACTCGACCGCGAGCGAACGCTCTCGGAGCAGAGACGTGACGCCTACCGTCGGGTGTGCGAACAGTTCACACAGTGGAGCGAGATCGACCTCGACACAGCCGACGACCGCGTCGACACTCTCACCGAGCAGTACGAACTGTTGATGGAGGAACATCCCGATACCGAGGCGTTGCAGCGCAAGGCCGAGGACATCTGGGAACAGGTTCGTGCGGCGATCTCGCAGGCCGCGTTGGTGCGCGACAAGATCGCCACGCACGACAACCGCCGTACACGGCTGCTCGATCTCGTCGACAGATTGAAGCTCGAGCCGATCTCGACACATGCCGAGACGACGCTCGACCGTTTCCGGGAAGAGTCTCCGGCGGTCCTCGACGTACTCGCTCCCGATCCGTTCCGTCAGGAGCTACTCAAAGCGGTTGGGCGCGAACGCGATCGCATGCGCGCCGACACCCGGCGCTCACGTGACGAACTCGGTCGCATCCTGGACTCCTACGACAAGGAGTTTCCCGATGCGATTCCCAACGACAGCGACGACTTCGACGAGCGGGTCCACGACTACGTGGCCCTCTGTCGCCGGATCGATGAGAGGGAGTTGCCCGCCGCGTACGAACGGATGCGACGACTGATCACCGAACAGGCTCCCGGCGCGATCCTGAGTCTGCACATGGCGGCCGAGGCCGAAGAGCGACGGATCGTCGAACAGATCGAGAGGGTCAATTCCGGGCTCGGCTCTGTGGCGTTCAACCGTGGTACACGTCTGCGGCTGTGCCCCGGTCGCAAGACGCTGGCCGCGGTGGCCGAACTGACCGACAAGGCACGACAGGGATCGTCGGCGCGCACCGCTGCCGTCGGGTTCGGCGACGAGGAGGCGATCCTCGAGCAGTATGCCGACATCCTGCTCCTGCGCGAGCGGCTCGGTGGGGCGACTCCGGAGGACCGACAGTGGACCCGCGACGCCCTCGACGTGCGAAACCGATTCGATTTCTACTGCGAAGAGCGCGACGCCGATACCGGGGAAACCATCCGCACGTACAGCAACGCCGGTGACAACTCGGGCGGTGAGCAGGAGAAACTCATGGCGTTCTGCCTCGCAGGAGCCTTGAGCTTCAACCTCGCGAGCCCCACTGGCAACGGAAACCGTCCGATTTTCGCGCAGTTGATGCTCGATGAGGCCTTCTCCAAGTCCGACCCCCAGTTCGCACAGCAGGCACTCGCCGCCTTCCGAAAGTTCGGCTTCCAGTTGATCATCGTGGCGACAGTGCAGAACACGAGCACCATCCAGCCCTATATCGACAACGTGGTGATGGTCTCGAAGAGTGAGGACGTCAACGCTCGACCGGTCGCGACCGCCATCTCGACGTCGATCCAGGCGTTCTCGGATCTACGCCGTACGAGTGGCAGTCGCCTGCCGGTGTGAGCGTGCCGACGGCATCTGCCCACTGATACACGAGGGTCCCGGCTGATCGATGTCAGCCGGGACCCTCGTGTAGCAGAGTGCTCGCGGTGTCAGGACGAGTAGTCGTAGAAGCCCTTGCCCGACTTCTTGCCCAGGTAGCCCGCCTCGACCATGCGACGAAGCAGTGGTGGCGGCGCATAGTGAGGCTGGCGGAACTCGTCATAGAGCGACTCGGCGACGTCGAGAACGACGTCGAGCCCGACGGTGTCGCTGAGCGTCAACGGACCCATCGGGTGTCCGCAGCCGTTCACCATGCCGGTGTCGATGTCCTCCTTGGACGCGTAGCCGCTCTCGTACATGCGGATGGCGTCGACGAGGTACGGGATGAGCAAGGCGTTCACGACGAATCCGCCGCGGTCGCCTGCCTGAATCGTCTTCTTGCCGAGATGATCTCGTGCGTAC
The DNA here is from genome assembly GCF_000248075.1 of Gordonia otitidis NBRC 100426. Classification (GTDB taxonomy): domain Bacteria; phylum Actinomycetota; class Actinomycetes; order Mycobacteriales; family Mycobacteriaceae; genus Gordonia; species Gordonia otitidis. Next base: position 27,362 of record NZ_BAFB01000077.1, read on the forward strand.
TCTGTCACCGTTGCGATCGCCTCGGGCGAACTGGCGAGGCTAGAGATGATCTCCACCAGCGGCATGACGGGCACGGGGTTGAAGAAGTGCACACCGACAACGCGACTCGGGTCCGCGACGTCCTTGGCGATTCGGATGATCGGGATCGACGACGTGTTGGTCGCGAGGATCGCGGTCGGAGCGGTGATCTTGTCGAGTTCGGCGAAGAAACCCACCTTGAGTGCCTCGATCTCGGGCAGGGCCTCGATGACGAGTTCGCGGTCGGCGAAGTCGGACACCGAGGTGGTCAGCGTCAGACGGGCCAACGCCTGCTCGGCTTCTTCGGCGCTGATCTTCGACTTCGAGACCGCACGGTTGATCGACTTCTCGATACGCGCGCGGGCCGCGTCCGCAGCAGCCTGGTCGCGTTCGAGCACGAGGACGTCATCGCCCGCGCGGATCGCGATCTCGGCGATACCTGCACCCATCGTGCCGCCGCCGACTACTCCGAGCTGTGTCATGGAGCTCCTCCAGATGTTGAAACGTGGTCGCAGGTCAGCCTACTGCGCACGCCGACGCCGTCGGGAACCAGACTCCGTCGCCGGCCGCACAGCGCTCAGATCATGTTCTTGCGGGTGAGCCAGTGCATCACCGGCCATCCGACGAAGACCGGCAGCCAACACGTCAGGACGCGGTAGAGGAGAACTCCGGGAACGGCGACGGCGGACGGCACCCCGAACGCGGCCAGACCACCGATCAACGCGGCCTCGACGGCCCCGACGCCGCCGGGTGTCGGGGCAGCCGATGCCAGAGTCCCGCCGACCATCGTGACCACAGTCACCGTGATGAACGACACGGTGCCCCCGAAAGCGTGCACGCTCGCCCACAATGCGAGCGCACCGCCGAGAGTTGTTGCGCCGCAACCGAGTGTGATGATCGCAAGACGCCGCGGCTCGCGCGCGACTGCTCGGAGATCGGCGAGCACCTCCCGCAACTTCGGGCCGAGAGACGCACCGAGCCAATGTCGGAGCTTGGGGATGAACAAGAAGAGTCCGAGTGCCCCGAGCACGATGCCGGCCACCAGGTAGAGCACCGTGGCCGAGGGGACGAAATGCGACAGGTCGGCCGACGTGCCCGCGATGGCGGTGAAGAACAGCAGGAGCACGACGTGCACGATCACCTGCACACTCTGCTGCAGCGCAACGGCAGTGGTCGCACGCACTCCGCCGAGCCCTGCCTTCTGGAGAAACCGAGTACTCAGGGCGAGTCCGCCCACACCTGCGGGGGTTGTCGTCGCGGCGAACGTGTTGGCGAACTGCATGACGGTCAGGCGCCACATGCTGGTCAACCCGTCTGCGCACGCCCACAACGCCGCAGCGGCGCCGACGTAGGTGAGCATCGACGCCGCGAGGCCGAGCAGCGCCCACCACCAGTCGAGCGTGCGCAGCTCACTGAAGAACGTGGGAACTGTGCTGATGAACGGATAGGCGACATAGACCAGGGCGACGAGCAGGACGAGTTGGATGATCTGCGAACGGCTGAATCGCGTGATGGTCTCGGCCCGGATCTCGTCGGCACCCGTCTGCGACCGGATCTCCTCCCGCGCCGACGACATCGCGCCTTTACCGTCGGCCACGGCGTCCCGGATCCGCTTCGGCAGGGCCGACGCACTGAGTCGGCGGGACGCGATGAGTACGGCGTCGGCGCCGAATGCGTTGATGGCCGCGGTGACCGCGGCATGAGAGCCGTACAGGTCGGTGGTGGTCACGAGAAGTTGGGCTATGTCGGACTGCAACTGGACGTCGGAGGCACCGAACTCGGCGAAGTGGAATCCGCCGAATCTGACGGCTCCGTCGACGACGGTGATCTGCGGGCCACGCAGATCCCCGTGTGAGATCGCCGCCGAGTGCAGCGCGTGCAGAGCTCCCCACACCTCGGCGACCGGGACGTCGTCGCTGCATGTGTTCAGTGGCGTTCCCTGCGGCGGGGTCCCCGCGAACATCGTCCAGTCGCGGTCGAGCAGAGCGACCGCCAGCGTCGAGCTGTTCGACAGCCCGAGCCCGTCGACGGTCAGCGTCATGAGGCCTCGGTGTTCGACCATGCGATGCACGGAAAGCTGAAGTGGTGCTGTCTCTTCCGACCGCAAGCGGATTTTTCGCCAGAACTCCCGGAGCAGGCCGGCGCTTCGCTGATTGGGCCCGTAGAGGTCGACGATGACGTCACGGTCCGCGGTTGCGACGAGCTCCAGCGGTCCGCGGCTCGCGGGCCGGATCACGCGCATAGCGGTCACCGAGACCCCGCGACGGGCAAGTATCCGCGCCGCGTCCTCCAGGGGCACAACCAGCGCAGGCGTTCCCGCCACCCATACGACCAACGCACCGACGAACCAGCCGGTGGCCAGTCCGAGCACGGCTCGGGCGGGAACGACCGCGCTGACCACCAGGTGGATGGGGACGAACGCCAGCAACAGGATCCACCACCATCGACGCCACCGTGCGGGTAACCAGGGGCCCGACACGGTCAGGACGGCTGCGAGCATCGCAATCCATCGAGGATCGTCGAGGAACTGCGACAACAGTGAGTCCAGTCGTTCGCCTCGATCGAAATGCCAGGTGGGCGCGGCGATACCGTTCTCGCTGACCGAGAGCGCGAGAAAGCTGATCGCGGCCGCCGTCGCGTACGCCCACAGCAGGCGCCACTGCCGCGCCGCGAGGAGACCGACCAGGATCATGAACGGTAGAGCGAGAATTGCGATGCCGTACGCGAGGTAGACCAGGCCTGCCTGCGTGGGGGTGAGGACGCCGACGATGTCGGAGATGGACTTTTCCAGCGCCACCCAGTCGCCTCGGGTGATGAGCGAACTCACGACCACGACGATCAACACCATCGCCGAGACGACCAGCCGGAAGATGTCCGACGTGCGTCGGATCAGTGGCTGCAGGAGATCACCGGTGACCGTGATCTCGCGTCCGTCCACATCCATCGGCTGTTCGTGTCTTTCCACGGTCCAGGTGCGCCGACGATCTGCCGGGCGTAATAGACCCCAACATATCGGCACGACGCCCGACAACCCGGGAGGTGAGGGCTAGCGGAAAGCCGTCTGTGTACTCGCCGACACCGCTTTGCCGAGAGCCACGAGGTCGGAGTCGGCATGCGATTGGCGGACGTAGACCTGGAGGTCGGCGACCGCCTGGGCGTGTTCGGCGTCGTGCACGAGCGGCCCCGGACCCAGCGCCCGGTTCACCCGGTCGATCACGGCACCAGCGACCTGTTCCACCGACCAGCGCACGATCAGTGCCCGTCGGCGGGCAAGTTCGGCGTCGTGTGGAGCGCCGTCGACGGCGCGAGCGGTGTCGTCGAGGAGCGCGACGGCGCTCGCGAGATGAGCCTCGACCGCGCCGAGGTGCATCAGCAGGATGTCCGATGGCGCTCGCGTGGTGTCCGCCACGGCGGCATAGAGCACGTCGGCGACCTTGTGCGCACCACCCGCCCAGCATGCCGCCACTCCGATCCCGCCATGCCAGAAACCGGAGCGGTCGAGGTAGGCGCCGGGCGCACCGATCGGTTCTGCGGCAACGTTGTCGAGGATCACCGTGCCCGTCTCTGTCCGGTCCATACCCGTATTGGTCCAGTCGGTGAGCTCCCGACGCACACCCGCGGCGTCGAGCGCGACGGCGAACAGTCGGCGTGCAGACCCGGCGTCGACGTCTGCGGTGATCAGGGCGTGGGTGCACGAGACGACACCGGAACACCACGGCTTGGCTCCCGAGAGCGTCCAGCCACCGTCGGCGCCGGATACGGCGGTTACCCGTGGGTGTGGGGGCTCAGCCGCCCACACGCCCCAGAACTGCTCGGGCGCAGTCCCGCACCCGGCCAGTTCGTGCAGGATCGCGTCGGCATCGAGGTGGGCTTCCACGAGCCGTCCGACGGCGATGTCGACGTGGCACAGATCCCGCAGCGTCTGCCACCGTGCCCCGGTGGCTCCGCCGCCCGGATACGGCGCAGCAGGCGCACTGTCGAGGATGCTCCGTGCTCGCTGTGCTGCGGTCCCCGTCATGCGTGCCCCTCGGCGGCGGGAACGGCCAGCGCCCGAAGGTGCGCCGCGAAACCGTGTGCCGCCCGCCCGTGCGCGCGGGTCGAGGTCACCACGGGAGCGTGCGCAGACGCGACCACCCGCGCACCAAGGGCACGCACGCGAGACACCAGGTCGACGTCCTCTCCATGTGCGAGGGGAGCGAACCCGCCTACCGCGTGATAGATCGCGGCCCGCATCCCGAGGTTCGCGCCGTGGATGTGGCCGTGTCCCTCCTTCTGGCTGTAGCCGCGCAGGTACCGCTGTTCGACGCCCGGTGCCCACGCAGTGAAATCGTCGGGCGTGACGGTCCCGAGGTAGCAGTCGACCCCCCGATCTCCGAAATCGAGTTGCTGTTCGAGCCAGTTCGGCGGCACTCGGCTATCCGCATCGGTACTGGCGTACCAGGTCCGTGCCGAGTCGGCGGCGGACCCGTGTCCGTGTCTGGCGAAACCCTCGCGTCGGGCTGCGCCGACGGAGGCGAACGCGCAGGAGATCACGTCTATGCCCGGCGGCACTCGCCGCGCTGTCGCGTCCGTACACGCGTCGAGAACGACGGTCACCTTCACCGAGCGCGTCGTGTTGCCGGCCGCGGTGAGCACGCTCGACAGACAGTCGTGGAGCAGGTCTTCTTCATTGTGGGCGGGAACCACCACGACAACCCGGTTGATCGTCGCCGGCCGCGACGACACGTCGGGTCCGCGCGACTGCGCCGGTGAAGCAGAGAAAACTGATGCACGCACGGTGAGGCCCCCCGGGAGAGGTCGGACGATCGCGGTGCCCAGTGGCTCAAGGCGTGCTCTCCAGTCTAGCCGGACAGTCGCACGATGCCGGGTTCGAGTCAGGCGGCACGCTCCATCGCGAGCAGCGCGGACTTCACCTCCACCCCGCCGAGGTATCCGCCGAGTGTCCCGTCCGTGCGCAGGACGCGGTGGCACGGGACGACCACGGGTAGGGGATTGGTGGCACACGCTGTGCCGACGGCACGCACCGCCTTCGGGTTGCCGACCTGGTGAGCGAGTTGGGCATAGGTCACGGTATGCCCGTACCCGATGGTGGGCAGGGATCGCTGGACCTGCTGTCTGAATCCTGACGACAGCCGGTAGTCGAGTGGCAGCGCGAAATCCTGTCGGCGGCCGTCGAAGTACTCACCGAGCTGTACGGCCGCATCGTCGAGCATCGTTGGTGCGCAAAGGATTCGAGAACTCACGCGCCGTGCCAGGTCGTCGAGGACGGCGTCGAAGCCCTCGCTCTCGAAGGCGACCCGGACCAAACCCACCGTGGTTGCAGCCAGCAGGAGCCGTCCGATCTCGGTGTCGACGACACGGTAACCGACGTCGACGATGTCCTGTTGCAGCGCAACGGATTCCAGCCGCGAATGCAGATTGTCGAGGTCGCGTTCCGCGACGGGGAGGTCGGCTACCGCGGCGTGCCGGTTCTCGGTGTCGTCACTCATGGTCGTACAGTCCTCGTGGGTTGTCGGGTTCGGCGAGTATCCGCCGCAGAGTCTTCATCCCGTCGGCAGCGGCACGTCGAACCGCGTCGGGGGAGCTGTTCAGCAACTGAGCGGTCTCGGTGTGGGGGAGACCGCCGACGTAGTGGTAGGCGATGGCGAGCCGCTGACGGTCGGGGAGGCGGGCAACGGCATCCCAGACGCCGAGGTCGCCGACAGCATCTGTGTGCTGTTCTCCCGCTTCCGGAATCGTCGCCGTTGGTACCGCCCGACGGTGACGGCCACGAAGAACATCGACGACCTTGCGCTGGGCGACACGCACCAGCCAGGCTTCGACGTTGGTGTCGTCGGCGAGGTCAGGCCACGCGCGTAGAGCTGCGAGAAAGGTCTCCGACCAGGCATCGTCGGCGTCCGCGCCGGCACCGAGCGCTGCCCGACACACCCGCAGCACCGTGGCGCCGTGGATCGATACCGCTCTCTCGAAAGGTTCATTCATGGCCATCACACGGTAGACGCAGGAGAGCATCGGAATGTGAGATCACGTTCTGCCCGTTGTCCACACACCCTCAGAACAGTCGCGACGCCGTGATCTCCGCGGGCTCCTCGAGTTCGAGCAGACGTCGCTTACGATCGAGTCCGCCGGCATATCCGGTCAGCGATCCGTCGGCTCCGACCACCCGGTGACATGGGATCACGATCCCGACGGGATTGCGGCCGACGGCCTGCCCGACGCGTTGGGCCTGACGGGGAGCGCCGATCGCCGCGGCCACTGCTCCGTAGGTCGTCGTCGTGCCGTAGGGGATCTCACGCAACGCGGCCCACACGGCCTCGCGAAACGGATCCCCGAAGGTCTGGACCGGGATGTCGAAGTCCGTGCGCTTCCCGGCGAGATAGTCGATCAGTTGCGTCGACGTCGTGTCGAGCAACGTGTCGGCCACCACGTGGAGGCCCAGGTCGGGACGGTGGCGCTGGTCGACGAAGTAGAGACCGGTGATCGCATCGCCGGTGGCGGCGATGACCACGCCGCCCAGTGGGGTGTCGATCGTCGTGAATCGGGCGTCCCGGCTGCTCATCTCAGTCGTCCTCCTGTGCTCGAGCGTGCGTGCCATGGGGAAGACGCACCAGGGCGACAGAACGTGAGAACCGAAGCCGATCCAACAGCGATCGCGGGCGAGGTCAGCACCCCACCGCACGTGGCGTCGGTTCGATCGGCAGTCGTCACCGGTCGACGTCGTCCGGAGAATTCACCTGCTTGTCGAACGACACGTCGATCTCCTCGAATCCCTTGCTGCGCTGTGCCTGCGCCTGCGCCGTGTAGGCCGCCTCGTCACCTGGCGTCAAGACGACGTTGTCGGTGAAGGGCGTGAGGACCGATCGGGGATAGAGCTTGTCGACACGCACGGCATTGCTTTCGAGGCAGAAGATGATCAGGACCGCTGCCACATACAGAAAGGCGAGCAGGCCGAGCACCACGGCGAAGATGCCATTGGTCGCGCTCGACCTGACGATCACCCGTTGCACGTAGACGCTGCCGAACGTCTGCAGTGCCTGCCAACACAGTGCGGCAGCGATCGCGCCGGGCAACACATCACGCACGCTGACCGAGCGCGCCGTGCCGATGACGAACGCAATGGTGAAGACGATGGTGTACAGCAGAATCGATGCCACGATGGCGAGCGGCCTGCCCACGGATCCGAGGTCGATGGCAGCGATCACACCGTTCAGCACCGTCAGCCCGACGATCGAACCGCCGATGGTGAGCAACAGGCCCGCACCTTTGACGCGTGCCTGGATCGGGTTGGGACGTTCGTTGCGTGGCACGTTCCAGATGATGTTCATCGCGTTCTGGATGGCTACCGCAACTCCGAGACCACCGTAGATCGCACCGACAGCACCGATGGTCACCGCGAGGCCACTGCCACTGATCGTGCCGGTGTCACGGAGTTGCGAGCCGATGACGGGAATCTGCGACAGCGCGGAATCGAGGATGCGATTCTCGAGCTCCGGATTGTTGTGCAACACGATCCCGAGAATCGAGGTGAAGACCAGAAGCAACGGGAACAGTGAGACGAATCCGTAGTACGCGATGAGCGCTGCGAGATAGCCACCCTGGTCGTCGAAGAACTTGTAGACGACTGCGAGCGGATAGCCGGTCGCGGGGTGCTTACGTTGAAAAGCGTCAATGCGCTCGGAAAAAGACATTCACGCGCCTTCCCGTCACCCCATCCCCAGGCGACGATCGGCGTGAGTCGCTGGTCACTGTCGTGTCCAAGTCTATTGGCGGCTCAGTGCCATCGGGCTGCGACTCGCCGCAGTCCCACTGCCACGCAAGCGGCTCTCACCCCGGGACGAAGTGAGAGCCGTTTGCGGTCCTCGGTTGCTGATGTCAGCTGTCGAGCACTACTGCGCAGGAACGACCTTGCCGTTGACGGTGACCTCTACCTTGTCCGTCGACGCGGTCCAGGTGATCTTCCCGTGTTCGAATGTGGAGGTCTTCACGCCGTTTTCGTCGGTCTCGTCGCTGGTCGCCGTTCCGAGCGGACCCTGCGAACCGCCCTTCCCGTCAGCCGACGGATTGCCCTCGGCGTCACGCTTCACATTCCAGGCATCGCGGATCTTGCCCCATGTGATGTATGCCGGAGTCGACTCCTCGCTGTTCTTCGCGGTGATGACGCCACCGGCGAACTGCTGGAACACCACGCCGTTCTCGCCGGTCCCCGATGCTTCAGCGCCCGTGCTCGGTGCCCCGAGATCTGTCTTCTGTTGCTCGGTGGCGGCCTTGTACTTGGCCGCGATCGGGCCGGTCAACTTGACAGTGCTGCCGTCGGCGGCCTTCAGGTCGACCGATGCACCGGCAGCCGCCGAGCCCGACATACCGGCCATGCCCTCCATGCCGGATGTTCCCTCGGCAGCCGACGACGGCGACGATGCCGCCGAATTCGAATCGTTGTCGTCACTGCAACCGGCAGCGATGAGTGTCACTGCCGATGCCGCCGCCACAAGGCCCGCGATGCGACGAGTGCTCTGCTTCATTGGTTCCCCTTCGTTTCTGACTCTGGGTGTGCGCTCTGAGAAGAACGCCGTAGCGACGGTAAACACAGCCACAGGAACAGCACGAATACAACGCGCGGACCGGTGCAGTGTTGCAATGTTCCGCCACGAAAACCGACATACCCGACGGAGATCGTGTCCCTATTGTGAGTTCGACCGGTGCCACATCGTGTACACGCGCGGGAATATGTCGGGCGAAGGTGCAGTTGAAGGAGTCGACGGTGTTGGATTCACTGCCCCGGGTCCCACCCTTCACCGCTTCGAGCGGACTATTTGCCGAGAGGCGCATTGACCGGCACCGTCATTCGCAGAAACCGCCGACCCCGAAAGGTCGGCGGTTTCTGCTGTCCCACAACAATTCATCTTGATCGCGGGTCCAGAACGGGTCCGTGCGACTAGCGTCGATATTGTTCGAGCTCGATCCGATCCGAGCCATCCGGCTCGACGACATGAGGTGAGACGCGCGTGTATCGAAGCAACGGGAATTTCGAAGCGTTCGGTCGGCCAGAAAAGCCGGCGGGGATCGATGGAAAGACCGCCCATTTCGTCGGGTCCGGATTGGCGTCTCTCGCGGGTGCGACCTTCCTCATCCGCGACGCGCAGTTGCCGGGCGACAAGATCACCATCTACGAGGAGCTGGGGCTGCCGGGTGGCAGCATGGACGGAATCCTCGACGAGCACAAGGGTTTCATCATCCGGGGTGGTCGCGAAATGGAAGCTCACTTCGAGACGCTCTGGGACCTGTTCAAATCGATACCCTCCCTCAGCGTCGAAGACGCGTCCGTGCTCGACGAGATGTACTGGATCCACAAGATCAATCCCAGTTCGAATCCTGCACGGGCGATTCACGACAAAGGCGCGAAGATCGACCACCTGACCGATCTCACCCTCACCCGCGGAGCGGCAGAAGAACTGATGAAGCTCGTTCTGACGCGCGAGGAAGATTTGCAGGACAAGCGGATCGACGAGGTCTTCGGCAAGGAGTTCTTCGAGTCTCACTTCTGGTTGTACTGGGCGACGATGTTCGCGTTCGAACCCTGGGCCAGCGCACTGGAGATGCGACGGTACACCTTGCGCTTCATTCACCACATCTCGACACTGTCGGATCTCACGTCACTTCGCTTCACCCGGTACAACCAGTACGAATCCCTGATCAAGCCGTTGGTTGCCTATCTCGAGGGTCATGGTGTCAAATTCGTCTACAACACCCAGGTCGACAACATCGACCTCGACAGCACCGGGTCGTCCAAGCAGGCCAAACGTATCCACCTGACCGAAAACGGCGAATCCAAGACCGTTGATCTCACCGAGAACGACCTGGTCTTCGTGACCAATGGTTCGATCACCGAGTCGTCGACCTATGGCGACAACGACACACCGGCGGCTGTGGTCACCGACAACGGTGGCGCGTGGTCACTGTGGAAAAACCTTGCCGGCCAGGATGCGTCACTGGGTAAGCCCGAGAAGTTCTGCGAGAACATCCCCGACGCCAACTGGAGCATCTCGGCCACCGTCACGCTGACCGACGACAAGATCTGGCCGTACATCGAGAAGATCACGGGACGTGATCCACGGGACGGGGAAATCGTCACGGGCGGCCCCTGCACCATCGCCGACTCGAGTTGGCTCTACGGATTCACCGTGAGCCGCCAACCCCATTTCGCAGCTCAGGATCCGCAGAAGGAACTGGTGGTCTGGCTCTACGGGCTCTTCTCGGACAAGCCCGGCGACTATGTGAAGAAGACGATCCGCGAATGCACGGGAGCAGAGTTGTGTGCCGAGTGGCTCTACCACATGGGAGTGCCGAGCGACCAGATCGATGGTCTCGCTCACGATTCGGCCTCGACGGTGCCCTGCAACATGCCCTACATCACGTCGTACTTCATGCCGCGGGCACTTGGCGACCGCCCACTCGTGGTACCGAAGGACTACTCGAACCTCGCGTTCATCGGCAACTTCGCGGAAACCGAGCGTGACACGGTCTTCACCACCGAGTATTCGGTCCGCACGGCGATGGAGGCCGTGTACACACTGCTCGGCGTCGACCGCGGAGTCCCCGAGGTGTTCGACTCGTCCTTCGACGTCCGAGTGCTGCTCTCGTCGATCTACTACCTGAACGACCGAAAGTCGTTGACCGAGATCAAGTTCCCGTTCATCGAGAAGCTGATCGGAAAGGCTGCCCTGAAGAAGATCGAGGGCACCTACATCGAAGAGCTGCTGCAGGACGCCAAGCTGATCTGAGCAGTCCTGCCCTCGCGCTCCAGACGCAGCCCGAACTGGTGGACGCGGTCGGTGTACCGGCTGCGTCCACCAGCACAGGCAGCGTTTGGGCATGTGCACCCCTTTCCTGAGCGGAGCTCCTCGACGAGCTCCGCTCACTGATCGGTAGCGTCGACGTGGAAGAATCCCGCAACTCCACGAAAGACGGTGCCCATGGCCGACGTCGACGTCAGTATCGACTCTGAACTCTCTCCCGAGCACGCATGGAGCATGGCGTCCGACCTGTCACGCTTTCCCGAATGGATGACGATCTTCGGCGGTTGGCGCAGTGAACTGCCCGACGAGATCACCGAGGGAACCGAGATCTCCTCACTCATCAAGGTGAAGGGCTTCCGCAACGTCATCCACTGGACGGTCACCGAATACGATGCGCCTCATACGATTTCGTTGACAGGCCACGGTCACGGAGGTGTGCGCATAGCGCTTCGGATGACCGTGTCGGAGACCGACGCGGGCTCACGCTTCCATCTCCACGCCAGCCTCGACGGCGGTCTGCTGAGCGGCCCGATCGGTCGGTTCGTCGCGAAGATCATCACCTCCGACGTGCGACGCTCCATCGAGAACCTCGCGGCATTGCGCTAGCGGTCGTCGACCTTGCCGGGTCCGATATGTGCGGTATTTCTGTCTGCCGATAGGGTCGCAGCAGATGTGCTCGGGCCATGTGTTCGCAACCCAGCGATCGAGGACCAGGCCGACTCGCGATGTCGCGGTAGTTCGCACCGGCCCTGTCACGCTGAGCGCAGGAAAGGTGTTGGCGACATGTCGAAGGTCGACGAGACGGTGCAGGACCTCTACGACGAGGTGGTGGCACGCAATCCGGGAGAGGCGGAGTTCCACCAAGCTGTGCGCGAGGTCTTCGACAGTCTCGGGCCGGTGGTGGCCAGGCACCCGCACTACGCGGACGCCGGGATCATCGAGCGCCTCTGTGAGCCGGAACGCCAGATCATCTTCCGCGTGCCGTGGGTCGACGACGCTGGGCGCGTGAGGATCAACCGTGGGTTCCGCGTCGAGTTCAACTCAGCACTCGGGCCATACAAGGGTGGACTGCGGTTTCATCCGAGCGTGTACCTCGGAGTGGTCAAGTTTCTCGGCTTCGAGCAGATCTTCAAGAATGCACTCACCGGCCTGCCCATCGGGGGCGGCAAGGGCGGGTCGGACTTCGATCCGAAGGGACGCTCCGACGGCGAGATCATGCGGTTCTGCCAATCGTTCATGACCGAGCTGTATCGCCACCTCGGTGAGCACACCGACGTCCCGGCCGGAGACATCGGTGTCGGCGGACGTGAGATCGGTTACCTGTTCGGTCAGTACAAACGCATCACCAACCGCTACGAATCAGGTGTCCTCACCGGAAAGGGTCTGTCGTGGGGTGGATCCCAGGTACGCACCGAGGCCACCGGATACGGAGTGGCGTTCTTCATCCGCGAGATGCTTCGTGCGCGGGGAACGGATTTCGACGGTAGGCGGGTCGTCGTCTCCGGCTCGGGAAACGTGGCGTTGTACGCGATCGAGAAGGTGCACCAACTCGGTGGCCGGGTCATCGCGTGCTCGGACTCTGCCGGTTACGTCGTCGACGAGGAGGGTATCGACCTCGACCTGCTCAAGCAGATCAAGGGCGTCGAGCGCGGGCGGGTATCCGACTATGCGGCCCTCCGCGTCGGCGCGGCCCGCTTCGTGTCGTCGGGCTCGATCTGGGATGTACCGACAGAAATCGCTATTCCCTGCGCCACGCAGAACGAGCTCACCGAAGCCGACGCGGATCGTCTTGTCGGGAACGGCTGCGCGATCGTCGCCGAGGGCGCGAACATGCCCGCGACCCGCGAGGCCATCAAGACATTCGCGAAGTCGACGGTCGCGTTCGCCCCTGGCAAGGCCGCCAACGCGGGCGGTGTCGCCACCAGTGCACTGGAGATGCAGCAGAACGCCTCTCGTGACTCGTGGAGCTTCGAGTACACAGAGACACGACTCGCCGACATCATGCGCGGGATCCACGAGAACTGCCTACGCACAGCCGACGAGTACGGATCTCCCGGCGACTACGCGCTCGGCGCGAACATCGCCGGGTTCACCCACGTGGCCGACGCCATGCTCGCGCTCGGGGTGATCTGACAGGGATCCTCGCACTGGGTCGGTTGCCATTACTCGACCGCTTCGGCACGGTGGAGTGATGAGCGAACAAACGAGTGTCACGGTAGAACGAGTCATCGACGCACCGGCCGACGAGGTGTTCGACGTGTTGAGCAACCCGCAGCGGCACCCGGAACTCGACGGTTCCGGGTTCGTGCGCAGCGTCGACCACGCCGATCGCATTCAGAAGGTCGGCGAGGTGTTCACCATGAACATGGAGGGCGCGCACATGGGTGGCGAGTACAAGACCGACAATCACGTCACCGGTTACGCCAAGGACAAGCTTCTCGCCTGGCAGACGGCGCCCGCAGGCACCGAGCCGCCCGGGTGGGAGTGGGTCTGGGAACTGGAGGCACAGGGCCCGGACAAGACTCTCGTACGGCACACCTATGACTGGTCGAAGGTCACGGACAAGGATCTCCTGAAGAAGGTGAGCTTTCCGCTGGTGACCGAGGATCAGCTGGAAGACACCCTGGGCCGACTGGCCGCTGCTGTCAGCAGCTGAGCGAGGTGGGGTAGTCGACCGACCGATGAGTTCAGCGCTCGCGCGGAGTCTCATAGAGGTGAGGGGCTTCGCCCTCACTGACGACGGAGACGAGGAGCGTTCGATGGCTCGCAGAGCGCAGGTACGGGTGGATCTGATGAACGTGTCCCTCGACGGCTATGCCGCGGGTGACCACATCACGATCGACGAACCCATCGGCGGCGCGGGGGAGTTGTTCGCCAACTTCGACGGCCGCGTGATCGCCGGTGTGCAGAATGCCGATGCGCCCATCGGCGCCGACGGCCTGTTCAACAGTTTGTGGGGGCAGGGCATCGGTGCGGAGATCATGGGTCGCGGCAAGTTCGGGCCCCAGCAGGGGCCGTGGCCCGACGACGGATGGCGCGGATGGTGGGAGGACGAGCCTCCCTTCGAGACACCGGTAATCGTGCTGACACACTACGAGCGCGCACCCATCGAGTTCGCGAATGGGACGGTGTTCCATTTCGTCGACGCAACGCCCGCGCGAGCATTGGAGCAGGCTCTCGAGCTGGCGAACGGGCTCGACGTGCGCATCGGTGGGGGACCGACGACGGTCAACGAGTTTCTGCGGGACGACCTCGTCGACGCGATGCACCTCACCGTGCAGCCCATCGTGCTCGGCGAAGGAACGTCGTTGTGGTCGGGACTGGGCGGAATTCACACACGCTTCGACATCGAGTCGGTGACAACATCGACGGGATTGATACATCAGTTCTGGAACCGGCTGCGGGACAACAGAAACTAGGCAGTCGTCACCAACGGCGCGTCGAACCTCTTCTGGCGCAGTCAATGCACTGACGCGCCGCGGGCAGAACCTCGAGGCGTTCGGGATCGATGGGCCTACCGCACGTCTCGCAGCGGCCGTACGATCCGTGTTCGACGCGCTCGAGCGCCGAATCGAGCTCTGCGAGCCGCACTCTCGATCGTTCCAACTGGGCGACCAATTGTCCGCGCTCGACGGCGAGCGTCGACCCTTCCGGGTCGTGCTCGTCGTCGGACGCCGCGTCTGCGGTCGCCTCGACCACGGCGGTCAAGCGCGCCGACAGGGACTCGATCAGGTCAACCGTGCGTGCGCGCTCGGCGACCAGCGTGTGCGCCGACTGGTCATCCATCTACGCCATGCTACGTATGCATGTCGGACACCACTGCCGCCCGAGTAAACATCCCGGTGAGCACAACCGGTGCTGCCGTCGCGTGAACGTGACAGGTTGACTGTTCATGACCACATCACTCATCCACGACCGCCACCCGCGAGTCGATGCACGACTCTCGTTCGACTTCGACGACGTCTATGCGACGATCGCCGCCGGAGCGGTGGAGCGGGAGCGTTCACGTACTCTGGCGCATTCCGAGGTAGCGCGGCTGTGGGAGCGTCGATTCGGTGCGTTGCGACTGCCGGTCGAGCGTGGAGGCGCAGGCGCCTCGGTGCGAGACCTCTTTTCGGAGCTGATCACGCTCGCTGCGGCGGATTCGAACATCACCCAGGCACTGCGTGTGCACTTCGCCTTCGTCGAGGATCAGCTGATCGCAGGCGACGACAGACACATCGCCGCGATCGCGGACGGCATCCTCGTCGGTAACGCGATCACCGAACCCGGGTCCGGTGCCATCGGCGGCTACCAGACCCGGCTGACGCGGTCAGGTGACGAATGGCGTCTGAACGGGGAGAAGTTCTACAGCACTGGATCGTTATACGCCGATCACATCCTGGTCGCCGCCGATCGCGAAGGTGAACGGGTCAGCGTCCTCGTCCCCTCCACGCGCGAGGGCGTCAAGCGGATCGACGACTGGCGCGGCTTCGGCCAGCGTCTCACCGCGAGCGGGACAACCCTGTTCACCGACGTCGTGGTCTACGACGACGAGATACTGGGTCCTGGTTACGGAACTGCAGGACCCACCTATGCGACGGCTTACCTGCAACTGTTCCAGCTGGCAGGTCTCGCGGGCATCGCGCAACGCGCCACCGACGACCTCGTTCAGTGGGTGTCGGCGCGGGAGCGAACGTTCACTCATTCGGTCGCCGACCGCCAGCGCGACGACCCCTTGGTCCAGGAGATCGTCGGACGCCTCTCTGCCACAGCC
Source organism: Gordonia otitidis NBRC 100426 (assembly GCF_000248075.1). GTDB lineage: Bacteria > Actinomycetota > Actinomycetes > Mycobacteriales > Mycobacteriaceae > Gordonia > Gordonia otitidis. The sequence continues at coordinate 42,929 of NZ_BAFB01000077.1, forward strand.
TTTTCCGCTCGATCGAGCGTTCTGGCAGTGGCCGACCTGCTCGATGATCTCCTCGCCACCGACCCCGAGAACGCCGAGGCGATCAGTCACGTCGAGCTCGCCGCGGGCCGGGCGCAAGCGTCTGTCGCTGCGCAGGTGCTGGCGGCGACGAATGAGCTCTTCGAGGTCGGCGGCGCATCGATCGTCGCCGAAGAGACCGCACTGGACAGGCATTGGCGTAACGCTCGCGTGCTCGCCGTACACAATCCGATCAACCAGAAACTGCGCGCCATCGGTGATCATCTGCTCAACGGCACCGATCTCCCGTACGCGTGGAGCGCCGGTGTACGCAACAGCGCAGAATCAACGGGGGAGTGAGACCGAGAAGCTCTGCACCCCGTCGACGCGCAGGTAGTCGACCACGCATGTCCGAAGTCTGAGATGCCGACACTTCTCGTGTGCCGGCGAGCGACCACATCTTTTGACTGCCGAAGCCGCAACGCTGGCGCGGCCGCCGCACGCTGTCTATGCGGACTCACCCGTTCGAAGGCGGCAGCTCACCGATTCGGAAGAACGAATCCCACAGTCCCACATAGGTTGACGAGACAGGGCCGCCGGTCGGGAACGCGTTGGCATCGCCGGGATTTGTCCAGCGATAGGTGACGGTTACGCTGATCGGCGTCGAACCCGTGACCGATACGAATCCTGTCGGTTTCCATGCGGAACCGAGGTACTTCCCGGGACGGAACAGCAAGACGGCGACCGGCGAGGACCCCGTGCCACCTGAGGTCTCGAATTGGGCCCACATGAGGGGCGGACACCAGGGGGTACGGTCACGCGACTTCGAGCTCAGGACCCAGTGCAGATCTTTGCGCCCCAGGGGCGGGCCGATCTGACGAAGTCCACGCTGAACCTCTGACGACGCAGCGGACAAACACGCTCCACCGCCAGACGTCCCGGCCTGGTGTGCACCTGCGGGCGCCGCTACGGCCGGTGCTGCGGCTGCGGTTGCCAGGATTGCCGACGCTGCCAGCGCGCTCAGCATGCTTGTTATACGACGAGACATGGCGCCTCCACTTGATTTCGGACGGAGTTCCCCGGCCTTGTCTGACAGATCGTCGCTGCGGCCGCAGACGTTAGACGTGGGGCGCCATCGATACCCGGCAGTCACGTAATCGTGACTTGGGGGTTGAGAACCTCACTACTCAACTCGCAGCACGACAAGCCTGGTCGAGTCACGTAGTGGATTACGCGGGAGAACGTGCCGCTCACTGAGCACAGTCGAAGAGTCCCAGTCAGCCCAGCACCCATTGGAGACTCAGATGTCTGCTCCCACCGAAGACCCCATCGCAACTGCAACTCAGCCGGAAGTGGCCAACGTCGATGCACGCACCGTCGGCCTCGCAACCGGCGAGGACACCAACGCGCTCGGCCCACTTGCCCAGTTGCCCGGCGTGTGGGCCAATGTCGGTTCCCACGACAACACGCTCGTGGGACGAGGATGGAACATGATCGCGTTGCCGTTCGGCGGAGCCGATGAAGTCCCGTTCCGCTTGTTGCTCAACCAGTTCAACGAGCGTCTCGAGTTCAGCCTCGTCGACAAGAACATCCCCAACAGAGGCGTCGACCAGCTCACGCACACCGAAGCCGACGAATCGATCGCCGCACTCGACTACGAACAGTCGATCATGCAGATCGCCGCTGGCGATTTTCCGCAGACGCCCCTGGCCGGTCAACCCGGAGCCGCGATTCACCATGAACCCGGCTTGTTTCTCCACATGCCCGAACAGGACTCGACGCAGACGACGGACTCCGACTCCTTCAACATCGGTCGGCTCGCGACGATCCCGCACGGCGATTCGGTTCTCGCACTGGGCACTTCCTCTGTCACCGCGGGAATGCCCGACATCGATCCCGTCGACCCACTGCCCGTCGGCGTTCCGCACGACCTGACAGACCCATACCTTGCGCCCTATGTCCACTTCCACAATGTGAATCAGGGGGACAACAAGAACTTCCGTGGTGCTCTCGACCCGACAGATCCCGTTGCCCTGCTCGAACAATCGAACACCAACGTGAACATCACGTCCACCACAACGCTCACGATGTCGACGGTCAACCAGGGCGGCATCACGAATATCCCGTTCGTCACAAAGCAGGCCAACGCCACCGAAATGCATGCCACCTTCTGGATTCAGCAACTCGAGGACACCGATCTGTTCGGTCGTCCCCGCCTGCGACTTCAGTACCTGCAGGTGGTCTTCCTCGAATTCCTGCCGCGAACAGATGGTGTGCCGGGTCTGATCCGGTGGCCGCACATCAGCTTCAACACGATGGAGAAGATCAGCGACACCCCTGATCCGGGATACGGGGCGCTGAAGCTCTTCTGATTCGATGGGCGGGCGAACCGGGAGGGGGCGCCCGCTCATCGGCACCTCCCGCGAGGATCCTGCCCGTGCAGTATTCGCAGAATCGACAGTTCAGTGCGCATTCTGAGCATGCCAGTGACACCGGTCACCCCATATCGTGATCTGTGTTCCAGACGACAGACTGTTCGTCTGATCGATTCTCCAGGAGCATCATGACCGCGCCGAATTGTTCTGCACCACATTCTCTCATCACCGAGGCGACTGCGTCGCAGTCGGAGAGCCTGTGCGCGTGAGCTCGTCGGCTTCCTCAGCGTCGAATCCTCCCGTGGCCGAGTGGATCACGCTGAAGCTACTCGAAGAGGATCCGTTTGCCACTCTCGGTCGGCTGCGGGAATCGGCGCCAGTGCACTGGGTTCCGGCACTGAATCGGTACATCATCACCCGATTCGAGGAGTGCCGCTACGTCGAGACCCGGCCCGACGTCTTCACCGCTGAGCAGGACGGGCATCGAGTCGATCGAACGATCGGACGATCGATGATCCGAAAAGACGACCCCGACCATGCGCGCGAGCGGCTCGCGGCGAATCGCACGTTGCGCGTCCGTGCAGTTGCGGACAGGTGGCGCCCCGTGTTCGAGGCCAATGCCAACCGGCTCCTTGCCGATTTCGTCGATCGCGGTCCGGGAGCCGACCTGAGTGAGGATTTCGCCGCACCGTTGGCTGCGGCGAATGTCGCAGCACTGGTTGGCCTTCCGCACGTGCCACACGACGACGTCGCGCGCTGGTCAGCCACCTTCATGGCCGGAGCGGCCAATCTGGCGGAAGAACCCGACATCTGGGCGAGTGTCGCCGCCGTGAACGCGGAGATCGACGACGCACTCGATGAGGCAGTTGATCGTGTGCGTCGACATCCCGACGGCTCCATCCTCTCCACGATGGTCGAGGCGGGGATGCCACTGGGGACTCAGCGCGCCAATGTGAAGCTGGCGATAGCCGGCGGCATCAACGAACCCAAGCATGCTGTCACCAGTGCGGTGTGGGCACTGTCCACACGCGCCGAGCAACGACGACGAGCAATGGCGGAGCCATCCTTGTTCGAGGCGGTGTTCGAGGAGATCGTGCGCTGGTTGCCGCCCGTGGGCATGATCTCGCGGCGGACGACCCGTGACGTCGAGCTGGGGGGCTTGCTGATCCCGGCCGACGCGCAAGTGGGAGCGTCGCTACATGCGGCGAATCGTGATCCTCGACGATTCGCGAACGCCGACCAGTTCGATTTCGATCGTGATTCCACCGGTCATCTCGGGTTCGGTGCCGGTCCGCACATGTGTGCGGGGCGGTGGGTGGGACAGTGTTCGGTGGGGCAGGTCGCCCTGCCCATGTTGTATTCACGACTGCGCGGGCTGACGGCGAGCGACCCGGAGGGTGCGCACTTTGTCGGATGGACCTTCCGAGGCCTGCAGCAGCTACCCGTGCAGTGGGATTCCGTGACGCGGTTTACCCCGGAACCGACCCGGTCGCCGACGCCCCGTGAGGTCACCGTCACTGAGAAAGTGGTCGAGGCCGAGGGCGTTGCAGCGTAACCCTCGAGCCGATCGAGGGTTACGCCAACTGGGAACCCGGCTCGCACATCACCCTCAAGTTGCCTAACGGGCTGGAGCGTCAGTACTCGCTGTGCGGATCACCGACGGCAGCACATTGGCGGATCGCAGTGCTCGCCGAACCGTCCAGTCGAGGTGGGTCGGACTACATCCACACTCAGCTCCAGGTCGGTGACCGTCTCCCAGTAGTCTCGCCGCGCAACAACTTTCCGCTTGCCCGGTCCGCGCGCTACAGATTCGTCGCCGGTGGCATCGGAATCACACCGATCCTGCCCATGATCGCGCAGGCCGACAGTAATGGCGCTGACTGGTCTCTGCTGTATCTGGGTCGCACTCGCCGTCGCATGGCATTCCTCCGTGAACTCGAACGCTACGGCACCCGCGTCACCGTGTGGCCGAGCGATGAACGGGGGACCGTCGACCTTCGCGGCCATCTGGGCGGGCCGGAGTCCTCACCTGTGTATGCATGTGGGCCGGAGAAACTGCTGGATGCGTTGGAGTCGATGGCTGCAGACTGGTCCGACAGCACGCTCCATGTCGAACGCTTCGTCGCTCGCGCCGTGGACCTACCGAACACTCCGTTCCGAATTCGATTGGCGCACAGCGGTCGAGTACTCGAGGTGCCGTCTGACAAGTCCATCGTCGATGTGCTCGACGACGCTGACGTGGCGATCACCACCTCATGCTTGGAGGGCACCTGTCGCACGTGTGAGACCGGTGTAATCGCCGGAATCCCATGCCACCGGGACTCCACACTCAGCGCCGAAGAACGGCTCGCATCGAAAAGTCTCATGATCTGCGTGTCTCGTTCGAAGACGCCGGAACTCACGCTGGATCTGTGATCGCAGTCGCGACGTCTCTATGCGGCTAGGAGCCTGCATCCGCAGCTTGCGTTGCCGATCCATCGGTGCCGTTGTCGCCTCCGCCTGACGACGGAGTCACCGCCGGTTCAGCATCTGACGGTGCCGAGGACGAGGCTTCGGACTCCGGAGCGGCGCCCGAGTCCTTGCTCGGTGTCGTGTCGGTGGCGGATGTATCCGACGACTGCTGCGTAGCCGCATGCTTAGGTGTGTTCGAACCGCTCGGCGCGAACTGCGACCTCTCACCATCGGGGAGTGCATGGCGTCCGGCGGACGCGGATGTCTCAGCGGTGTCCGACTGTGGGGTCGCGCTCGACGCGCTTTCTGGCTGCGACGTCGGGCTCTCTGGGCTTGCAAGGCCGTGCTCGGTTTTGTCGGCAAGGGTGGCCGACGCGTCGACGGCCCAGTCGGATGCCGCCTTTGCGTGGGCCGAACCCTCGTTGACCGATCGGGTGGCCGCGTCGGCGATCGCCTGCGAGATCTGCGTCGCCGTAGGCGTCACGTACTTCGCAAACAGGGGAGTGAGTACTCTCTCCAACGTTCCGATCGGATCGCTCAGGACCCCGCCAGAGGGATCCTCGATGTTCGCGAGCTGGAACAGCAGCGACGGGCTGAGAGTGATCACCGAGGTCGGGATGTCGCCCAGCAGGTTCGACACGACGTCGGGAACCGCCGACGCCGTGCTCGGACCTGTGCCGATCTGGAAGCCCGGCAACCCGACACCCATGAACGACGGGCCGGTGACCCCGAATCCGTTGGGACCCACATCGAACGAGCCGAGCGAGTACACCAGCGGGACAGTGGTGTCACCGACCTTGATCGTCGCCACCGTCCAACCCGAGTTGTAGGCGATGCCGTCGGGACCGAGGTGGCTCGACTCCAGCAATGACGTTCTCTCCGCGGCCAGGCCGAGCGTCGGGATCGAGAACGTCGCCGACCGCGTTCCCAGAATCGAATTCACCGACTGCCCTGAGGTGGTGACCAAACCCGGGCTCAGCTGCATGCCCGTCGTGAACAGATTGTCGGGCAGGCTGATGCCCGCGGCGAACACCGGCACAGTTGCCACGTAGTCCTCAGCATCGCCCGCCCCTGGCACGATGACCTGTGTGACCGCGCCTTGCCACCCGGCTGAGCTGCCGAGTCTGCCCGCGAAGGTGCTCCCTACCTGCCGCGAGATCACAGAGAATCCGCCGACGTCGATTCCGTCGAGCGCCGACAGCGCACCGGGGATGGCGTCATTGGGGTTGTAGGTCGTGGTCTGGACCTGGTTGCCGTTGTCGTCGGTCTCACCGATCCACTCCGTGCCGTACACCGGGACTTCCGCGGTGACGGCCGGGATCGTGACACATTTGTTGAAAACACATACCCGCTTCTCAGGGGTGATGACCACTATCCGTGTACCGGTCTGCACGACGTGGTTCGAGCCGTTGTCCACGACCAGGGCGTTCGGCGTGTTCAGGTTCTGCGCGAACAGCGCTTTGAGCTGTTCCGACGTGATGCCGTTCACGGAGATGCGGTCTTGATTGATCCAGGTTGTCGACGTCGAGCCGAGGAAACTGGCGCTCCCAGTCCAACGGGAAGTCGTCTGTGACCCTGTCCAGAACCCGAGCGCGTCGTCGATCGACGGGATTCCGGTCAGTTCGCCGGCATGTTGGGACACCTTGTCGCCGCCGACGACTTCTTTGACATCGGCGAGTGTGTTCTGCGCGAGCGTTTGGAGGTTGATCCCGTTGAGCTGTATCAGCGTCGAACCCATCTTCGCGTACACCTGGGCTCCGGAGCCCAGTGTGTCGGCAAGCGGCAGGGCGGCGAGAACCTGAGCGGCCTGGGGGCTGATGCCTGACAAGCTCGTCGACGTACCGGGAATCGAGCTGGAGTCCGGCACAGCCAGCACCAATTTGCCGCCCTCGGTCAACGCTTCGAGGAACGTGAGTTGGCGTGAGGTTGTCGAATGCTCGCTGGTGACCACGGGCACCCAGCCCTCGGGAAGCGACTTGCCGACAGGGGCGAGCAGCGCGATCTGGGTCCGCCCCAGATTGTCAGCGATGGCGATCAGATTCTCGACGGTGCTGTAACTGTTCTCTGCGACCTGATTCGTATTGAGTGAGTCGGCGTAGGCGGAGCCGGCGGCACCCGCTCCGACAGCCAGGCTCGCACCGAGCGCGACGACCGCCTTCTGGATCCGGCGCGACTTGCGTGTCTCCTCGCGGTGGCGCTCTCGTCGCTGTGTTCGGTTGTCGGCGGGCATCATCGTTGTAGTCCTCTCAGAGCTGAAGCTCACGAAAGTAAAGCAGAAAATGCCCGATTCGACGGATTCAATTTGCCAGTTCCGAAGGCTAACGGC
>NZ_BAFB01000076.1 GCF_000248075.1 Gordonia otitidis NBRC 100426
CCTCGTTCCTACCCACCCGTCTCGACGACTTCGCGCGCCATCGGGCCCCAGAGCCCTCGGGCACCGTGGTCGCACGTCCTGAATCCTCCTCGCCGGCAGCAGATCTCGACATCCCCGAGGGCGCGCTGGTCGTCCGCGCGCCGATGGCGGGAGTGGTCGTCTCGACGTCGGTGGACGTCGGTGCCGAGATACCCGGCGCGACCGGTGTCGTCGTCATCGAGGCCATGAAGATGGAACATGTGGTCCGCGTCGACGCCGACGTCCACGTCACGAATGTCCTCGTCTCCCCCGGCACCGTCGTCGAAGCGGAGGCGCCGCTGCTCGTCGTCGAGCCCGCGACCGCGCCGGTGGCGACACCGGCCGCGGATCGGAACGAGGAGTCCGATTGGTCGCCAGAGGTCGCGGAGATCGAACGACGCAGGCAGTTCGCACTTGCCATGGGCGGACCGACGAAGATCGAACGCCAGCATGATTCCGGACGACTCACCGCGCGTGAGCGCATCGAAGCATTCGGCGACAGCGGTTCGTTCGTCGAGATCGGCGCGCTGTCGGGCTTTCCGACACTCGACGCCCATCAGCAGACCGTGTCCGTCTCGCCCACCAACTTCTTGGCGGGGACGACGCGGGTCGACGGTCGCAAGGTCGCACTCGGCGTCGACGACTTCACCGTCCGCGGAGGTGCCGGCGACGCGGCGATCCACGAGAAGCAGATCTTTCTCGAGCGGTACGCGAACGAGATGCGACTACCGATGGTCCGCCTGCTCGACGGGCAGAGTGGCGGCGGAAGCATCAAGATGGTGCTCGACGCCGGTTACACCTACGTCCCCATCAATCCGGGCTGGGATGCCGTGGTGGACAACATGTCCCTGGTCCCGGTCGCCGCGGCGGCACTCGGCCCCACCGTCGGCCTCGGCGCTGCGCGACTGGTGATGTCGCATCTGTCGGTGCTTGTCGACGGTGTCGGGCAACTGTTCACAGCCGGTCCACCCGTCGTACGCAGCGCGACCGGCGAAGACCTCACCAAGGATGAGCTGGGCGGCCCGGAGATCCACCGCGACAACGGTTCGGTCGAACGTATCGTCGCGAGCGAGGCCGAAGCCTTCGAGGTGATCCGGTCGTTCCTGTCCTACCTGCCGACCAGCGTCTTCGAGGTCCCTCCGATCATCGACTGCGACGATCCGATCGGCCGCCGCGACGAGTCTCTACTGAACGCGATCCCCCGAAATCAGCGCCGCCCGTATGAGATCTCGCCGATTCCCGACGCGGTCTTCGACACCGGATCGGTGTTCCGCTACGCCGACTACGGAGGTGGCACGCTCACCGCGCTCGCCCGACTCGACGGCCACCCCGTCGGCGTCGTCGCTGCCGACCCCGCCATGGGCGCCACGATGTCGGCATCCGGCGCACTGGCCATCACCCGCCTCGTCGACCTCTGCGAGACCTTCCATCTGCCCGTCGTCAGCCTCACCGACCAGGCGGGCATGACGATCGGGACGGCCGCGGAACGCAGGGCGACGATCCGACATGGCGCACGCGCGATCAGCGCGATCTACCAGGCACGGGTACCGCAGGCCGAGATGATCCTCCGACGCGTCTACGGCGTCGGCGGTGCCGGGATAGTGAATCGCCATCGGGCACAACGCACATGGGCCTGGCCGTCGGGCGACTGGGGCTCGTTGCCGATGCAGGGCGGCGTCGAGGCCGCCTTCGGCGCGCAGATCGAGGCCGCCGACGATCCCGCCGCCGAAGCCGAACGCATCCGTGAGACGTTCTCGGCGTTGACGTCACCCTTCCGGACGGCTGAGCGGTTCGGCGTCGCCGACATCATCGATCCGCGCGACACCAGAAGCCTGCTGTGCGACTGGGTTCACGACGCCTATCGGATTGTTCCGACCCTGCTCGGTCGCCCGTGCTTCGGCACCCGACCCTGACCACTTCGAAACTCATTCACCGCACACCCACCTGGAGACCCCATGTCGATCCCGGAATCCGCTACCCACACAGCATTCGACGCAGCAGCGCTGCTCCGGCTCCTCACCGCCGACGGCGAATTGATCACCGAACGACTCGACCACTGGGCCGCAGCGCGTCCCGACGCGCGTTTCCTCTACTACGGAGAGGATTCGGTCTCGCTGACCTACCGCGAGTTCGGCTCCCTGACCGACACCGTGGCCGGAAACCTCGCGCGCGCAGGCGTCGGTGAAGGTGCGCGCGTCAGCGTGCTCACCACCAACTCCTATCTGGCGACGGTGTTGATGTTCTCGATCTGGAAGGCAGGCGCCGTCTACTGTCCGATCAACTTCTCCTACGTGGGCAGACTGCTGGCCTACCAACTCGACGACACGGCACCGGCATTGCTGGTCACCGACGCAGCACACGTGTCGGTGGTCAACGACATCGCCGACTCCCTGGACACGGTCCCTCGGGTCGTCGTCTACTCTCCCCCGCCGGGAGCACATGATCACGTGCCCGAGATCGTCGACGTGCACCCGCGTTTCGGCCGTCTCGGCTGGGCCGAGCTCATCGCGCCGGCAGCGCGACCCGACGTCACCGTCTCCTTCGACGACCCGGCCAACATCGTGTACACGTCCGGGACGACAGGTCCTGCGAAAGGGGTTGTCCAACCGTACCGATGGATGGCTCAGTACACCTACGGCCTGCGGGCACTCCTGACCCCCGACGACGTCGTCTACAACGACCTTCCCATGTATCACGTCGGTGGTGCCATCGCCAATGTCGCCCGTGCGGCCTGGGTCGGATGCGCGGTCGCCGTCTGGGACAGGTTCAGCCCCAGCGACTTCTGGCGTCGGATCGACACCTCCGGTGCGACGACCGCGATTCTCCTCGACGTGATGATCCCGTGGCTGATGAACGCCGAACCGCGCTCCGACGACCGCGCCAACACGCTGAACAAGGTGTACCTCCAGCCGCTGCCCAGCCACCACTCCGACATCGCGACGCGCTTCGGATTCGACGTCGTCATGGCGGGCTTCGGACAGACCGAATCAGGCGCGCCGGTCAGCGCTTTCATCATGGAGACCGAACCAGGTGCGGGCACACCCGACGAGCTCTACCGTGGCCTCGACCATGCCGGCATCACGAAACGCGCTGAGGAACTGGGCATCCGACTCCTCCCCGGTAAAGACGTCACGCGCAAGGGATTCATCGGCACCCCCGGCCCGTTCTGCGAGGTCACCATTCTCGACGAGCACGACGCCGACTGTGGGATCGAGGAACCGGGGCAGCTCGCGCTGCGCCCACGTCTGCCCGGGCTGGTGATGCGCGAATATCACGGCAAGCCCGAAGCGACCGTCGACGCGTGGCGTAATCTGTGGCTCCACACCGGCGACGCCGCGGTTCGCGGAGCCGACGGTAACCTGTACTTCGTCGACCGCCTCGGCGACAGAATCCGGGTCAGGGGTGAGAACCTCTCGTCCTATCAGGTGGAGGACCTCCTCAATCAGCATCCCGCCGTTGCCTTGTGTGCCGCCTTCGCCGTACCCGCCGCCAATGGAGACGAGGACGACGTCGTGGTATTCGTGGTCCCGGCCGACGGCTCGGGCATCGGCGTCGAGGACGTGCATGCCTACGCCGACGAGGTGATGCCCAAGTACATGCGGCCGCGTATCGTTCGCATCGTGGACGATCTGCCCCGCACGGCGACGAACAAGATCGAGAAGTACCGACTGCGCGCGCAGATCGTCGCCGAGTCGTCCGCCGCCACGGACGGCCGGACCGGTCAGCGTCCGACGGTCTCGCCGTGACCGGGCAGGCCGCGTGGGCGCGGGCACGCAGCGACCGCGAGGGCCGGGAGCACTCGACCAGAACCGACCTGTTGTCAAGTGCCGCAGACGTTTTCGCCTCTCGCGGGTACGCGCACACGACGATCGCCGACATTACGGACGCCGCGGGTGTGTCGCGAGCGTCGTTCTACCTGTACTTCACCTCGAGATCCGACGTCTTCGTCTCCGTCGCGGGCAGTGTCCGCGATGACTTCCTGGCGGCGCACGAAATCCCCGACGTCGACGAGAGCGACCCGGTGGAACTCGGTCGTGCGTCGTCGGCCGCGTTCCTGACCGCGTACGCGCGGCACCTCGACCTCATGACGGTCATCGAACACCAGGCGCTCGCCGACGAGACGATCGCCGAGATCTGGCGCGAGATCCAGGAACGTCCACGACGACGGGTGATCCGCTATGTGCGTCGCCTCGCCGAGCAGGGCGACGCACATCCCGCCGCCGATGCGGAGTCGATCGCGGAAGCCGTTCTCGGCATGTTCGAGCGATTCGCTCGACGACGGATCACCGATCCCGACGAGTTCGAGAGTGCCGTGACGTCATTGAACGCGATGTACCTACGGCTGCTGGGAATCGAACAACCCGAGCCGACCGACGGCAGGTAGTCGGCGGCACGCCGTCCCCACAGGATCACCGACACAACACGCCCGGGGGACTTGATGGTTCCATGCACGCTGGTCTCCGTCACGTACCGTCGCCACTGTGACCCCAGCCACTGTCACTCGTCGGGGATTCCTTCACGCGACGGGACTCGCCGCGATCGTCGCCGCGATCGCGCAGGCCGATCCGGCGCATGCGGAGCCGCTCGGCGGCTACCCGCCGTTGCCGTCGCCGGTGCAGCAGATCTTCGACTCCGTACGGCGCGCTTCGCACGAGGCGCTCACCGGCGTCGCGGCGATGGTCATGCCTGGCGACGACGCCTACTCCCGCGCCCAACGCGTCACCGCACGTGGTCCCGGGGCCGTATCCGACGACGGCGCAGTCCAATTCATCGCTCTCATCGACCGCTTCCTGCCGCAGAGCGACGCCCTCGTGCGCCCGATCGCGGTCGCGTTGTCGACCACCCTGGCCGATCTCTCGGTTCCGGCGGCACAGTTACCCGAACCCGCGACAGCGCGGGCGATCGACCGCGCCCTCGGCGTCGGCGACAACGACCGCACGTTCCCGCTGTCGCTGGCCGCCGGCCTCGTACTGAACGTGTCGGCGGTGTTGGCAGGAAGCCGGTTCGGCGCCGGCCCCTTCGCCTCCCCCTTCGCCAACGCGGATTTCGACACCAAGTGTCGAGCGTTCGAGCTGATCGAGCAACCCGCCGCCGATCTGCTGGCAGTGTTCGATTCCGCTCTGCCCCAACCACTCCGAGGTTCCGGATCGGGGCTTCTGCGATTCGTGGGCGGGATTCTGCTCGACGGCGCGGCATTCACGGTCTGGAGCGAACACCGACTCTACGACGTGGCGACACGGCGCCTACGACGGCGGCCGGCAGCCTGGGACATCACTGATTACCGGCCTCATGGAATCGTCGACAACCACGACGAGTTTCGCGGCTACTACCGTGGTATGGAGGAATTCTGAGTGCGTGATGTCATCGTCGTCGGAGCCGGAGGTGGCGGCCCTGTTGTCGCCGCAGAACTCGCGATGCAGGGCCTTGATGTGTTGCTCCTCGAAGGCGGTCCCCGCCAGGGGAATCCGGCCACACAGTGGTCGCATCTCGAGTTCGACGCGAACGACCCGACTGCGGGATTCCTCCGTTTCGGGCCGGGAGACCGTCGCAAGCCCGGCTGGTTTCGTGAGTGGGCGCAGAACAGCTTCGTCTGGGAACTGGCCGGGGTCGGCGGTACCACGCAGCACTTCTTCGGCAATTCACCGCGTCCCTACAAGGGCGTGTTCAGCGGGTATGACGGACCAGATCGTTCTGAGTACGACACCGCACATCGCTTCCCGTTCACCTATTCGGAACTGGTGCCCTATCTCGAGTGGGTGGAGGAGACCCTCCCGGTGAAACCCGCACCGATGGGCACCAAGGAAGCGTTGTTCTTCCGCGGCTGCGAAGGGCTGGGTCTGCCCCTTCAGCGTGGTAGGGACACCACCGGCGCCGCCTATCGACCGCAGCCCAACTGCATTCTGCACCCCGGCGGCAATGCCGGCAGGACGTCGGAGAAATCGTTGCTCACGTACCCGCACGCAACGGGATGCACGTTCTGTGGGCACTGCTTCCAGGGCTGCTACCTCCCGTTGCACGCGCCGCGCAACCAGTTGGCCAGACGCTCGACGGACAACAGCTATGTGCCGCTGGGACTGGCAGCCGACCGTGTGCGCACGGGCGGCCGCGCGGTGGAACTGCGCGCGGATTCGTTCGTGACTCAGGTACACACCGCGCGATCGGGGAACGGAGTACGGGCCTCTGGTGTTTCGTGGCGCGACAACAATTCGGGAGAGCGGTTCCGTGAGGACGCACGCGTGGTCGTGTTGGCGGCCGGAGCCACCGAGACGCCCCGACTCTGGTTCAACAGCGGGTTGCCCAATCCGAACGACTGGGTGGGCAGAGGGCACACCGATCACTGGTTCGACTGGGTGGTGGGGTTGTTCGACGAGGACACGGGCAACACGCGTGGCGGGAACTCCTGCGCGCGCGTCGAACTCCCCGGCTACGGGTGTTTGGAGAACTCCGGGGTGACACCTGGTATCCAGGCGTTCACGATGAGTCTGTCCAACAGCGGTATTCGCGGGAAGTACACCAACGGGCGCGGGATGCGCGGTCCATGGGACGGTCCGACCGGCCGTCTGGCCGGTGACGAACTCCGGGAATTCATGGCGCACGGGATCGACCGCATGCTGAACGTCCTGTGCATCACCGACGATCATGTGGAACCCGAATGTCGCATCGTCCCTTCGGCTTTCCCTGCCGACTCCAACGGCGCGGTAGCCAAGATCGACATCGACATCCGGAAGCGGTCGGCGCCGACGCGGCGCAATCGCGAACACGTCGCCGCAACAGCGGCCCGCCTGCTACGCAAGGCCGGTGCCCACACGATCTACCGCATGGATTGGGCGCCACTGCTGCTGCACGTGCACTCATCGATGAGGATGGGGATCTCTGCACGGAATTCCGTGGCTCGCGACACCTGCGAAGCCCGGTTCGTCGACCGCCTCTACATCGCCGACAACTCTGTTCTCGCGAATTCGCTCGGTGGCCCCAATCCGACTCTCACGACCCAAGCAGTGGCGACCCGGTGCGCCGAGAAGATCATGGCGAGGTACTTCGGCGGTGATCCATGGGTACGCACTTCCGCGCCCGTCGTCACCACCGACGACCGGATCACGCGACGCATGGTCGAGTTGGGACTCTGACACCCCGACCACGAGCACCCGGGGTTGCCCACGGGACAATCCGCCGGGCCGCCACCACAGCTCGGCGGTCTTTGGCAAGATCTTGGACATGCGTGCATTTCTGCTCCAGTCGGCGCTTTCGGGCGTCGCGCTGTGGATCGCGACCTTGATCGTGCCGGGCCTGAGTTTCCAGTTCCCCGACTCCGCGTCGGGATGGGAGAAGTTCGGGATCGTCGTGCTCGTTGCGCTGATCTTCGGTGTGGTGAACGCCTTCATCAAGCCGATCGTGCAGCTGTTCTCCATTCCGCTCTACATCCTGACCCTCGGCCTCATCCACATCGTCATCAACGCGTTCATGCTCGAGATCACGTCGTGGATCACCCACAACACCACGCACTGGGGACTTCAGGTCGACAGCTTCTTCTGGGCCGCGATCTTCGGCGCACTGGTGATCTCGATCGTCAGCTGGTTGATCTCGATGGTGCTGAAGGAACCGGTTCGCTAGTGCCGCAGCGCGGCGTCAGGCGGTGATGATCGCGGCGAGTTGCTCGACAGGCGTCTTCGATCCGAGTACCTGGATCGCCACGTGATTCGCACCCGCGGCGAGATGCTCGTCGAGCCGCGCCTTCACCTGGGCAGCGGTTCCGTGCGCGACGAGGTCGTCGATCAACGCGTCGCTGCCTCCGTCGGCGATGTCCTCGTCGGTGTAGCCGAGTCGCTTGAGATTGTTGGTGTAGTTGCGCAGGTGCAGATAGGGCTTGTCGACCGGCGGCCGCCCCACGGCGCGTGCCTCCTGCGCGTCTTCGGTCAGGACCACTTTGTGCTCAGGTGCGAGCAGGGCGTCGGGGCCGAGTATCTCGCGCGCCTGCGCGGTGTGCTCGGGCGTCGTCAGATAGGGATGCGCACCCAGTGACCGTTCCGCCGACATACGCAGCATGCGCGGTCCGAGTGCCGCGAGCAGTCGACGGTTGGGCGGAACCTGCTTGCCGTCGAGTGCGTCGAGGTAGCGGCCGACGGCCTTGAACGGGGTCGTGTACTCCGACGTGGCCTCGGGGTGTCCCGCGCCGATACCGAGGTAGAACCGTCCGGGGAAGTCACGCTCGAGTGCGTGGAACTCCCCGGCGATCACGTAGGGGATTGAGTTCCAGATGTTGACGATGCCCGTCGCGACCGTGATGTTCTCGGTCGCCTCGAGGATCGTGCGGATGGGGTGCAGGTTCTCCGGTGATCCGCCGAGCCAGATCGTCCCGTATCCGAGTTCCTCGATCTGTCGCGCCTCGTCGGGCGAGAACTGTTTGAACCAACCCCACGCGCCGTAGGTGCCGAACCTCGCGATGTGCTCTGCCTTGGACTGCCCGGCCTTCGATTGCCCTGCGTTGGATGAAGCGGTCATGTTCACAGCGAACCTCATCGTCGCTCGCTCGTATTCCGAGGCGTCGAAGTCGTCACCAGATCTTCATCTTGGTCGTGGCGACACTCCGGGTCGTACCACCGCCGAGTCGCACCGGTTCTCGATCTGTGATGCTGGTCGAATGCGTGCGGTGATCCAGCGAGTGTCCAGCGGTTCGGTGCGTGTCGACGGTGAGACCGTCGGCGAACTCCACATCGCTGCAGGCGCCCAGGGTCTCGTCGTCCTGGTAGGGGTCACCCACGACGACACCCCTGCGCATGCGGCGAAGCTCGCCGACAAGATCTGGCGACTACGCATCCTCGACGGCTCGGACGGGCGTGAGGATTCCGCGGCAGATCTCGACGCCCCGATCCTCGTCATCAGTCAGTTCACCCTCTACGCCAACGTCGCCAAGGGCAGAAGGCCCTCCTGGAACGCCGCCGCACCCGGGCCGGTCGCCGAGCCCCTCGTCGACGCCGTGGTCGCAGAACTGCGCGCAGCGGGAGCCACGGTCGCCACCGGACGATTCGGAGCGCACATGGAGGTGTCGCTGGTCAACGACGGCCCGGTGACGCTCGTCGTCGACGTGTGAAACCACGTTCTCGCGCGGCATGAGCGTTTTCGGGGAGGTTACTGTGGCGAGATGGGACGTATCACCGCTCGACGGCGGGTCACCCGCGTCCGACGCGGTGCGCAGCCGACGACACGCGTCGACGTGCTGGCCGTCGAGGAGCCGTTGGAGATGCGCGTCAACGGCACGCGCCTCGCGGTCACGATGCGCACGCCCGGCCACGACGTCGAACTCGCGTCGGGTTTCCTCGTGTCCGAGGGTGTGCTGACCCGTCACGACGAACTGACGACCGCCCGCTATTGCGCGGGAACCGACGACGACGGACTGAACACCTACAACGTGCTCGATCTGGCACTCGCGCCCGGCGTGATCGGTCCCGACCCTTCCCTCTCGCGAGACTTCACGATCTCCAGCGCGTGCGGTGTGTGCGGCAAGGACAGCATCGAATCGGTCAGTACGCGTTCACGATTCGACGTGTCCGACGATCCGGTGAGTGTCGACGCCGATACGGTGCTCGATCTGCCCGAACGACTGCGTGGCCACCAGAAGGTGTTCGCGAAGACCGGTGGACTACATGCGGCGGCGCTGTTCGACGCGTCGACCGGTGAACTGCGCGTAGTCCGTGAGGATGTCGGTCGCCACAACGCTGTCGACAAGGTCGTGGGGTGGGCGCTCGCCCGCGATCTTCTGCCACTGCGCGGGCAGATCCTGCAGGTGTCGGGTCGGGCCAGCTTCGAGCTCGTACAGAAGGCTGTGATGGCGGGCATCCCGGTACTGTCGGCGGTGTCGGCACCGTCGTCGTTGGCCGTCGAGCTCGCCGAGGAGCACGGGCTGACACTGGCAGGGTTCGTCCGTGGCCAGTCGATGGTGCTCTACGCCAGAGAAGACCGCATCATCTGCGGTAACGGTCCCGGCTCCGAGGGCGAACGAACAGTTGCGAGCGAGCAGGAGGGCATACGATGAAGAGCTTCTGGTGCGGTGCTGTGATTCCCGACTGCGACATGCGTTTCACGGCCGACTCCGAGGAGGTCCTGCTCGAGAGCATTGCTCAGCACGCAGCCGCCGAGCACGACGTCGAGGCGCTGTCCGCGGACACTCTCGCTCTGGTCAGAAAATCGATCACCGACACGGCCGAGTGAGTACCGACCATCGGCCACCACTCGTCGGCCAGCACACGCGGCCCACGGACGCCGACCTCGAGTGCGCTGTCGACGCGCTGATCGACCGCGGTGGCGCCCCGTCGCTGATGTTCCAGCCGATCGCGCACCTCCCACAGATGAATGTCGCCGGATACGAAGTCCTGAGCCGTTTCTCCTGCCACCCCGGTGCCGGACCGGACCGATGGTTCGCCGCGGCTCAGCGCATCGGGCGCGAAGCCGAACTGAGCGCTCTCGTCTTGACCAAGGCATTGTCGTCGAGGTCGCAGCTTCCGCCGAGATGCTTTCTGTCCATCAATATCTCGCCCGAGGCGTTGCTCTCGGACCAGGTCGAGCGGCTACTCGGATCCGGTCCACTGGACCGCATCGTCTTCGAGCTGACCGAACACAGCGTCGTCAACGATTACCACACCGTCGCTTCCGCAATAGCCAACATTCGCAGTCTCGCAGGGTTCGTGGCAGTCGACGACGCAGGGGCCGGCTACGCCAGTCTGCGTCACATTCTCGCGTTGCGACCCGACTTCGTGAAGCTCGACAGCTCGCTGGTGCAGGACCTTCACCGTGACCAGGCCAAGTCGGCGTTGGTGGAGATGTTCGGCGAGTTCGCGAGCCGCATCGACGCGTGGCTCGTCGCCGAGGGAATCGAGGGACAACGCGACCTTCATCGGCTGCGTCAACTGGGCGTGCCGCTGGGCCAGGGATATCTGTTGGGTCGGCCGTCCGAGTCGATGCAGGCTCTTGCACCCGAGACCGTCGATGCGGCCCCCACCGCGCTCGCGGCACCGACCGAGACCGTCGCGGCATTCGTCGACGTCGGTCATACCGCAGGTTTCGACACCAGCGACGCCGAGTTGCGCGCCACCCTGGACTCCGACTCCGACACCCCCGCGATAACCCTGCTCGACTGCTACTCACGACCTGTCCGGCTGGCGTTGCGCGACGGCAGCCGAGGGGTCCGCAGAGACCACGCCATGTGCGTTCTCAGTTCATCTGGACACCACGAAGTCCTCCGGCGTGCGATGACTCGTCCCCTGAAGCGACGGTTCGACCCGCTCGTGTGCTGCGACGAAGCAGGAAGCTACACCGGACTCATCCCGATCGACCGCCTGATCGGCGCCCTAGCAGCCGACTGAGGCGAGTGCCCCCGAACGTCGTACGGCACATCGCCGTCCCCGTTGAAGTAAGTAGTTAGTAACTAGTAATCTACGTGTATGGCACGGATGACAGCGGCAGACCGACGCGCCCAGGTACTCTCGGTCGCCGCCGAGGAATTTGCGGCGCATGGGCTACACGGCGCGTCCACCGAGACGATCGCGCGCAACGCAGGAATCACGCAGCCCTACATATTCCGGATGTTCGGGACCAAGAAGGCACTGTTTCTCGAACTGGTCGAGACGTCCTTCGACCGCGTCACCGACGCGATGCTCGACGCCGCAGCAGGACGAAGCGGACTCGACGCCCTTGCCCTGATGGGGCAGCAGTACTACGAACTCCTCACCGACACAACCAATCTCCTGTTGCAGTTGCAGGGTTTCGCCGCCGCGGGCGACGTCGAGGTGCGCGATGCTGTGCGCGAACGGTTCGCACGCATGTGGGACGCGGTCGCCGATGCCACCGGCCTCGACCCGGTGACGATCAAGTCGTTCCTCGCGTTCGGCATGCTGCTCAACGCGGGTGCCGCGCTCGACGTCGGCGATGTCGACGAGCCGTGGGCACACGGTGTGCGGACACTCATCGAACCCGGGTTGTTCCACCACATCACGAGCGAGACCAACCGATGACCGGAGCAGCACCCGAGGCTCAGCTGACCGGACAGCGCGCCACCGGACTGGGCGCTGCTCTCGTGGGTGTCGGCCTGGTCGTCGCCGTCATCGGCAGCCTGGGCGCACCCCTGATCACCCCGGTTGCGAACGGACTTCACGTCTCGCTCGATGCCGCGCAGTGGACGCTCACCGTCACGCTGTTCGCCGGCGCCATCGCAGGACCCGTGCTGAGCCGCCTGGGCAGCGGTCCACTGCGTCGTCGCGTGATCCTGTGGTGTCTGATGATCGTCGTGGTCGGCGGCATTCTCACGACGATCGCGGTGTCGTTCCCGCTCCTGCTCCTCGGTCGTACGCTGCAAGGTATCGGCCTCGGCGGAGTTCCGCTGCTGATGAGCGTGGCACGTGGTCACCTGTCGGATCGTCGTGCGGCATCGACGATTTCCGCACTGTCGGTGGCCTCGACCGTGGGCATCGGAGTGGGTTACCCACTGATGGGGTTCCTCGATCAGATCGCAGGCCTGCGCGCAGCCTACGGATGCGGGCTTGCACTCTCACTGGCCGCGTTGCTCGTCGCGTGGATCGCGCTGCCTACGGAACGTCCCGGCCCACTACCGCGCATCGACTGGCTCGGTGGCCTCCTGCTCGCCCTGGCAACACTGGGGCTGTTACTCCTCGTTGCCGAGCCCGCCGTGTGGCGCTCACCCGCGACCGCCGTAGCCATCCCGGCCGTCGCGGGTGCATCACTGCTCGCATGGGTCTTTGTCGAACTGCGCACCGCCACACCACTGGTCGACGTTCGGTTACTCAGTGCGCCGTCGGTACTGCGCGCCAACATCGCGATGGCGGTGGCGGGCGTCGGACTCTATCTGTTGTTCAGCGTATTCACCCGCTACGTTCAGACGCCCGCCGACGCCGCATACGGATTCGCGCTTCCCGGTGCCGCCGCGGGCGCCGCGCTCATCCCGTTCTCCGTGCTGGGTTTCCTCGCAGGCAAGGCATCACCGAGCCTCATCGCACGCTCCACAGCAAGGTCTGTGTACGTCGGCGCATCCGTGACCGCCATGGCCGCCGCAGTCGTCTTCGCCACCGCCAGTGGATCATTGGCTGCAGTACTGATCGCCATGGCGGTGCTCGGGTACGGAGTCGGAGGGATCTCGGCCGCAATGCCCGCACTCGTATTGGCAGGCGTGCCGCACTCCGAGACCGCGAGCGTCCTGACGATCAACCAGGTCGTCCGCAGCATCGGGTTCGCCGTCGGAAGCGCACTCGCGGGCGTACTGCTGGCCACCGCCACACCTGCTGGCGCAGTGCTGCCAACCCAGCAGGGTTTCGTGACCGCTGCGTGGTGGTCGCTGCTGCCGCTCGGGCTCGCAGCGGTGGTCATCGGCGCCGCCGGCACGCGCTCTCGGCTCAGAGCCGATTACCCGTTTCGGCGTCGAACCAGTGCAGCTCGTCCGGATCCGGGATCAGACCGAGCGACTCCCCGACCCTGAACTCGTTGCGATGATCGGCCCGTACGACGATCCGCCCGTCCCGCACCGCCACATCGGCCGAGCAGTACACGAATTGCTCCGAACCGAGTTCCTCGACGAGCTCGACCCGAGCCGTCAGTGCCCCGAGCGAGCCGGGCCCGGTGATCTGCCACGACTCGGCACGCAACCCGACGACCACCCGCGGGGGTGCCGGACGCGGAGCCGCGATCTCGGCGTCGCCGAGAAGTGCGCGCCCGGTGTCGACGTCGACGTCGATCAGGCACATCTGCGGCGAGCCCATGAATCCGGCGACGAACGTGTTGACCGGCCGCGCGTAGATCTCACGCGGACTGCCCACCTGTTGGAGGACACCTTTCCGCATGACGGCCACGCGGTCGCCCATCGTCATCGCCTCGACCTGGTCGTGGGTGACGTACAGCGTGGTGACGCCGAGGTCGCGTTGGAGTGCGGCGATCTGTGCGCGTGTGCTCACACGGAGTTTGGCGTCGAGATTCGACAACGGCTCGTCCATGCAGAACACCTTGGGCCGCCGAACGATCGCGCGTCCCATCGCCACCCGTTGCCGCTGTCCACCCGACAGCTTCGACGGCTTGCGGTCGAGCAACTCGTCGAGTTCGAGCATCGCGGCCACCTCACCGACACGACGTGCGGTGTCTGCCTTGCTCATTCCCGCGTTGCGCAACGCGAATCCCATGTTCTGCCCGACGGTCATGTTCGGGTAGAGCGCATAGTTCTGGAACACCATCGCCACATCACGGGATTTGGGCTCGAGGCCGACGACGTCTCGCCCGTCGATACTGATGGACCCCGACTCCACCGAGTCGAGTCCGGCCAACATCCGCAGCGTCGTCGACTTCCCGCATCCCGACGGCCCGACGAGAACCATGAACTCACCGTCGGCGACGTCGAGGTCGAGGTGGTCGACGGCGGGCGGCGCGTCGTCGCTGAACCGACGCGTCGCGCCGTAGAAGGTCACCGCCGCCACAGCACGACCTCACCAGAGACGATCTCGATCGCGTTCATCATTTCGGCAACTTCGGCTTGATCTGCGTGTCGTAGATCTGCTGGATCTGCTTGTCCATGTCGGCCATCGTGGCGTTGACGTCCGCGTTCTGCAGACCGATCTTCTCGTAGCCGGTGCCGATGATCTTGTCACCGCCTGGGACGAAGACGCGGGCGTAGTTCTGGGGTTTGGTGTGCGCCAACTGATCGATCGCGGTCTTGAAGTTCGGGTTCTTCTCGAGGAAGGCGACCATCGACGGGTCGCTCAGCGCCGACTTGCGCACGGGCATGTATCCGACGTTCTGCGAGAAGTACGCGGTATTGGCGGTGTCGGTGATGAAGTTGATGAACTTCAGTGCGTTGACCTTGCGGGCATCGGAGATACGCGCCGGGATGGCAAGTCCCGCACCACCCGTCGGACAGCCGACTGTACCGTTCGGCGCAGGTAGGAACGCCGTGCCGAAACCGAATTTTGCGTTCTTCGTGATCCCCGACAGGTCACCGGTCGACGCGACGGTCGATGCGATGATCCCGGCACTGAAATCACCTGCGATGTCGTTGGAGATCTTCGCGTACCGCTTGGTGTTGATCGACTGGCTCAGATAGTTCGCGGCCTCGACGGTTTTCGGATCGGTGAACTTCAGATCCCACTCGTCGGAGTACGCACCGCCGAAGGTCCACGTGGGACCCTGGAACGTCCACCCGAGGTAGTCGACGGCGTTACCCCACCCGTGTGCCTGCTTGCCGCCACCGACGACACCCTGGATGCGTGGACCCCAGTCGTCGAACTCCTGCCAGCTCTCGGGACCCCGTGCGGGTAGTCCGGCCTGCTTCCATACGTCTGCGTTGTAGTAGAACAACGGCGTCGACCTCGCATACGGCAACGCCCATGTCTTGTTGTTCCACTTGTAGTCGCCGACAAGCGAATCCACGTAGTCGAAGGTGTCGACGCCCGCCTTGCCGAACAGGTCGTCGAGCGGTGCGATCGCACCGATCAGCGCGAAGTTGAACCACCAGACGTCGGACAGGATCATGATGTCGGGCAGCGAGCCACCCGAGAGTGCGGCGTTGAACTTCTGCGCGGCCTCCTCGTAGTTCTTCCCGGCGTCGACGAGCTGGACCTTGATGCCCGGGTTGGCCTTCTCGAAACGAGAGATCAACTCGCGCTCGACATCCCCGGACTTGCCCGGGTGATTCGACCAGAAGGTCAGGTTGTTCGCATCACCTCCGTCGGACCCCTCGGAACTGCCGGAACCCGCACAGGCCGACACGGCGAGCCCCGCCGCCAACGTCACACCTGCCGCGAGAAATCCGCGGCGCGACAACTCGGTCATACGTTCACTCCTGTTCCCCACTGTTGCTCGTTCCCATTTCTTGGTCGGATGTTGTCGATGCCGTTGCCGACAGGCGCGGTCACCCCTTCACCGCCCCGGACGTCAGGCCCTTGATCATGTGTCGCTGCAGCGCGAGGAAGACGATCAGCATGGGCAGCATCGCCAGCACCGTCGCGGCCATCACAGGTCCCCAGTTGGTCAATCCGTCGTTGTTCTGCAGCTGTGTCAATCCGACGGGCAGTGTCGCGACCGAGTAGTCGTCGGCCATCAGGAACGGCCAGAGGTATTCGTTCCACTCGTTGACCAGGGTGATGAGTGCGAAGGCCACCATCGTCGGGATCGACAACGGCAACACCACGCGTGTCAGCAACCTGATGTGACCGGCCCCGTCCATGCGCGCGGCTTCGATGATCTCCGGCGGTATGGACAGAAAGTGGTTGCGCATCAGGAATGTTCCGAATGCGACGCCGGCCAGTGGCAGGATGATGCCGGTGAAGGTGTTCCGTAGCCCCAGTTGTGCGATGAAGGCGTAGTTCGTGATCGACGTGATCTGGTTCGGCACCATGAGTGCGGCGATGATCACGATGAACACGACGTTCTTGAACGGAAACCGAAGAAAGACAAGGCCGTACGCACTCAGCACGCCGAGCCCGAACTTCACGATGCCCAGGATCGACGTCACGATCAACGAGTTGCGCATGAAGTCCCAGAACGGGACCGACGTGGTCGCCTCACGATAGTTCTCCGGATGCCACTGTGACGGCCACCAGACCGCCGGTTGAACGTAGATCTCGGAGCGATCCTTGAAGGACGCCAACAGAATCCATACGAGTGGCAGCGCCACGAGGAGCACCACGACGATCATCGCCAGGTAGCCGAATACGGTGGCCAGACGTTGTCTGCGCGCCACCGCTGCTGCCGCCCGCCCGTGGCCGTCGGTCCTGTGTCCGCCAGCGGTGTCGTCGGGTGTCGCGGTGTCTTTCACCGCCAGGTCACTCATCTCTCGGCCCGATCCATCACCCGGACCTGGGCGACCGTCACAACGAGCAGGACCACGAACATGATCGTCGCGACCGTTGCACCGTAGCCGGCGCGAAAGTTGCGGAACGTCTCCTCGTAGACCTGGTAGACCATCGTCGTGGTGCCGTTGCCTAGGGGCCCGCCGCGGGTCATGACGTTGATGATGTCGAACACCTGTAATGAGTTGAGCAACACGGTGATCGACAGGAAGAACGTGGTCGGCCGCAACTGTGGGAGCAGAACTCTGCGGAAATAGGTCCACCGGCCGGCTCCGTCGATCGCCGCAGCCTCGTCGAGGTCGACACGCTTACCCTGCAGCGCAGCGAGATAGATGACGAACGCATAACCGAGGTTCTTCCACACGTACGTCACCGTGATCATGAACAGTGCCCAGTGCGGTTGCTGATAGAAGTCCGGCGCCGATCCGAGGTGCAGTCGATGCATCAGATCGTTGATCAGACCGAAGTTCGGGTCGAACACGAACTGAAATGCGATGCCGACCGCCGCACCGGATAGCACGAACGGTGCAAACACGATGGACCGCACAAGATTTCGACCGCGTAGTCTGCGATCGAGGAGCAACGCCAACGCGAGACCGAGGGCCATGCTGCCCGCGACGGCCACCACCGTGAAGATAACCGTGTTCGCGACGATGGTTGCCGTGTCGGAGCGCGTGAACCATTCGCGGTAGTTGGAGATCCCGATGAAGTCGGCCCCGGGCGACGAGATGTTCCAGTCGTAGAACGACATTCGGATGTTCTCGATGAGCGGCCGGTACGTGAAGACACCGAGTAGCACGAGGTTCGGCGCGACGAGCACGATGAAGAGTGCGTAGCTGCGCCACGACCGGGCGCGCGACGACGGAAGCACCCGCTCGTTGGCTGAAAACACTCGGGCAGTATTCAGGCCCGAACTTACGGATGGCGAACGAGCTGGTGGATCACCGACGACCGGAAGGTGTCACATGGACGACGCCACATGAATGGCGCGTGAACGCGTCTCAGGCTCAGGCTCAGGAAGGACGCTGCGTCAGGATTCGGGGTCCATCGGCGGTGACTGCCACCGTGTGTTCCCAATGCGCTGCACGCGAGCCGTCGTCGGTGACGACGGTCCAGTGGTCGGGAAGCTCCGTGGTGTCGGTGGTACCCAGCGTGAGCATGGGCTCGATCGCGAGCGTCGAACCGATCACCAGGAGCGGGCCGTGGCCTGGGTCGCCCTCGTTGGGCAGGAACGGATCGAGATGCATCTCGCGGCCGATTCCGTGGCCGCCGTAACCGTCGACGATCCCGAAGCTGCGCCCGAAGGTCTGCTCCGCCTTGCGCGTTCCGGTTTCGATGGCGTGCGAGATATCGGTCAGCCGCGCACCGTCGACCATGGCGGCGATTCCTGCTTCCATCGACAGGCGGGTGGCTTCCGACAGATCGTGGTCGGCTGGCGACAACTCCCCGACACCGAATGTCCAGGCGGAGTCGCCATGCCATCCGTCGAGGATGGCGCCGCAGTCGATCGACACGAGATCACCTTCGGCGAGCACCACACTGCTCGACGGGATACCGTGCACCACAACGTCGTTGACCGAGCTGCAGATCGACCCGGGGAATCCGTGATAGCCCTTGAACGACGGCACCGCACCCGCATCGCGGATCACCGACTCTGCGACTGCGTCGAGATCGAGAGTGCTCACACCGACCTTCGCAGCGTCGCGGACCGCGACGAGAGCGCTTCCCACGATGGCTCCCGCCGCAGCCATGGCGTCGAGCTCGCCAGGACTGCGGAACGGGACCTGCTTGGTCTTACGGAGCCTCATCGACGATCGGAGTTCAGGAGACTTTGACGCCCAGCGCGTTCAACACGCGCTGATGGACCTCGTCGACCTCGCCAACGGCGTCGACGGTCTTGACCTGGTCGCCGTAGTACTCGAGAAGCGGTGCGGTCTCCTTCTCGTAGACCGCCATGCGATTACGGATCACGTCCTCGGTGTCGTCGGCGCGACCACGTGCGAGCATGCGCTCGACGACGACGTCGGGATCGACGACGAAGGAGACTACGGCGTCGAGTCGCGTGTCGAGGTCGGCGAGGATCGAGTTGAGGGCCTCGGCCTGCTCGATCGAGCGGGGAAAGCCGTCGAGGATGAAACCTTTCGACGCGTCGGGTTCGTTCAGCCGCGCACGAACCATGTCGACCGTGATCTCCGGCGGCACCAGATCGCCTGCGTCGAGGTACTTCTTGGCTTCGATGCCGATGGCAGTGCCCTGCGAGATGTTCGCGCGGAACAGGTCACCGGTCGAGATGTGTGGGATGCCGAGAGTCTCCGACAACAGCTCTGCCTGGGTTCCCTTGCCAGCACCGGGGGGGCCGAGAAAAACAAGTCTCACTTCAAGAATCCTTCGTACTTACGTTGCATCAATTGACTGTTGACCTGCTTCACCGTGTCCAGACCCACGCCGACCATGATCAACACGGCCGTGCCCCCAAATGGCAGGTTCTGCACTCCCCCGCTGTTTCCGATCTCGAGGAAGAGGTTGGGCAGTACAGCGATGATACCCAGATAGATCGAACCCGGGAGTGTGATGCGGCTCAGTACGTAGCCGAGGTAATCAGCTGTCGGCTGTCCCGGACGGATACCCGGGATGAACCCTCCGTACTTCTTCATATCGTCGGCACGCTCTTCTGGGTTGAAGGTCACCGCGACGTAGAAGTAGGTGAAGAAGATGATCATCAGGAAGTAGACGAGGATGTACACCCAGCTACTCGGGTCGGCGAGATACCGTGAGACCCACGATTGCCACCCCGACTCCGTGCCGTCGGCGCTCTTGGTGAGCTGCACGATCAACTGGGGCAGATACAGCAGCGACGACGCGAAGATGACAGGGATGACGCCGGCCTGGTTGACCTTCAGTGGCAGATAGGTCGACGACCCGCCGTACATCTTCCGGCCGACCATGCGTTTGGCGTACTGCACCGGGATTCGACGCTGCCCCTGCTCGATGAAGACCACGCCGGCGATGATGATCAACGCTGCGAGACACACCAGACCGAAGACCAGACCACCACGGCTGGTGAGGATCGCACGTCCTTCGGCCGGGATACGGGCGGCGATCCCCGAGAAGATCAACAGCGACATGCCGTTGCCGATGCCGCGTTCGGTGATCAGCTCACCGAACCACATGACGAGGCAGGCGCCCGCTGTCATGACCAGAACGATGATCGACAGTCCGAAGATCGACTGGTCGGTGAGAACGTTGCCGCACTCCTGCGGAAGCAGGGTGCCGCGGTCGGCGAGTGCGACGATGCCGGTCGACTGGAGCAGCGCGAGCGCGACGGTGAGGTAGCGCGTGTACTGCGTCATCTTGGCCTGACCGGACTGGCCCTCCTTGCGGAGTTGCTCGAACCGGGGGATGACCACCGTGAGGAGCTGCACGATGATGCTCGCCGTGATGTAGGGCATGATGCCGATCGCGAACACCGAGAGCTGGAGAAGCGCTCCACCGGAGAACAGGTTGATCAGCGAGTAGACCTGATTGCCGCCACCACTGTTGATCCGATCGATGCACGCGTGCACGGTCTTGTAGTCGACGCCCGGCGACGGAACCGTCGCACCCAGGCGATACAGCACGATGATGCCGATGACGAAGAGGATCTTCTTCCTCAGATCGGGCGTCCGAAAGGCCGCGACGAGGGGGGAAAGCACTAACTCCTCCTAGGAACGACCACGCTCGGGTTGTTCGGGGGTCCGGACGGACCCCACCCCCACGTGCTCGGCAATCGACGTTGATCGGTGGTTGCGGCTGCGATAGTTCCGGTTGCGCGGCAACGTCAGAAACTCTACCGGCTGCCATGACCGGCCCTTCTGCGGGACCGCACCACCTCGAGTTGTCGCGGCCGCGCGTGGTACCGGGCGGGTGCATCGACGTGCACGTACTCCCGTGAACCAGCACACGGCCGAGATGGCACCACAGCGGACGGCAGAGCCGTGCTGCCGTCCGCTGTGGTCAGAAAACGAACTCTTACAGTTCGGTGGTGCTGCCACCTGCAGCGGCGATCTTTTCCTTGGCCGACGCCGTGAACTTGTTCGCGGTCACGTTGACCGCGACGCTCAGCTCGCCGTCGCCGAGGACCTTGACCAGCTGGTTCTTACGGACCGCACCGGCAGCGACGAGCTCGTCGACGCCGATCGTGCCGCCCTGCGGGAACAGCTTGGCGATGTCGCCCACGTTGACGACCTGGTACTCGACCCGGTTGGGGTTGGTGAAGCCCTTGAGCTTCGGGAGCCGCATGTGGATCGGCATCTGGCCGCCCTCGAAGCCGGCAGGCACGTTCTTGCGTGCCTTGGTGCCCTTGGTGCCGCGACCGGCGGTCTTACCCTTGGACCCCTCACCGCGACCCACGCGGGTCTTCTCGGTCTTCGCGCCCGGAGCGGGGCGAAGGTGATGGAGTTTGATGGTCATTGCTCTTAAACCTCTTCGACTGTCACGAGGTGTGCAACCACGTTGATCAAACCGCGGTTGATCGGGGTGTCCTCGCGGGTGACGGTCTGGCGGATGCCCCTGAGTCCGAGGGTCCGCAGGCTGTCACGCTGGTTCTTCTTGGTACCGATCGTGCCCTTGACCTGGGTGATCTTCAGTTCGGCCATGGCTATCAGACTCCCTGTCCCGCGCGCGCCCGGAGCATGCCGGCCGGCGCCACGTCTTCGATCGGCAGACCGCGGCGTGCGGCGACCTCTTCGGGACGCTGCAGCATCTTCAGTGCGGCGACGGTCGCGTGGACCACGTTGATCGCGTTGTCGGAGCCGAGGCTCTTCGCGAGCACGTCGTGCACGCCTGCGCACTCGAGCACGGCACGCACCGCGCCACCGGCGATCACACCGGTACCGGGGCTGGCCGGGCGCAGCATCACGACGCCGGCTGCGGCCTCACCCTGGACCGGGTGGGTCACGGTGCCTGCGATCAGCGGAACGCGGAAGAAGTTCTTGCGAGCCTCTTCGACGCCCTTCTGGATCGCGGCCGGAACTTCCTTGGCCTTGCCGTAGCCGACACCGACCATGCCCTGGCCGTCGCCGACGACCACGAGAGCGGTGAAGGAGAACCGACGTCCACCCTTGACCACCTTGGAGACGCGGTTGATGGTGACGACGCGCTCGAGCTGGTTGCGCTCCTGGTCGCGATCGCGTCCGCGGTCGTTACGACGATCGCGGCCACCGCGGCGGTCGTTGCCGCCCAGGTTGTTGTTGTTGTCGTTTCCGGCGGGTCCGTTTCCGCCGTCACGCTGACGTCCGGGCATCAGAGGTTCCCTCCGGTCATGTTGGTCGTGCTGTTGTTGCTGGTCATCATCAGAACTGCAGGCCTCCCTCGCGCGCGGCGTCGGCGAGCGCGGCGATCCGGCCGTGGTAGTCCTTGCCACCACGGTCGAACACGACGGCCTCGACACCGGCGGCCTTGGCGCGAGCGGCGATCAGTTCGCCGACGCGACGAGCCTGTGCCGACTTGTCTCCGCCGGATGCACGCACGTCTGCCTCGATGGTCGACGCAGCGGCGAGGGTCTTGCCCGCCAGGTCGTCGATCAGCTGCACGTGGATGTGACGGCTGCTGCGCTTGACAGCCAGACGCGGACGCTCAGGCGTGCCGTTGACCTTCTTGCGCAGGCGGAAGTGACGATTGCCGGTCGCGGTGCGCCGACGGGTCGAGACGTCCTTGCCGAGGGGCTTGCGGACAGTTTTGGTTGCTGTATCACTCATGGCTTACTTACCCGTCTTTCCGACCTTGCGACGGATCTGCTCACCCTCGTAGCGAATGCCCTTGCCCTTGTACGGGTCAGGACGACGCAGGCGGCGGATGTTCGCCGAGATCTGGCCGACTTGCTGCTTGTCGATACCCGACACCGAGAACTTGGTGGGCGACTCGACGGCAAAGGTGATGCCCTCGGGAGCCTCGATCGGCACGGGGTGGCTGTAGCCGAGCGCGAACTCGAGATCGCGACCCTTGGCGGCGACGCGGTAGCCGACACCGAAGATCTCCATCTTCGTGGTGTAGCCCTGCGTGACACCGGTGACCAGGTTGGCGACCAGCGAGCGGTTCAGGCCGTGCAGTGCACGGTTACGACGCTCGTCGTTGGGGCGGGTCACCACGATGGTGTTGTCTTCCTGCGCCACCTCGATGGGGCTGGTGACAACGTGGCTCAGCTCGCCCTTGGGGCCCTTCACGGACACGGTCTGGCCGTCGATGGAGACGGTGACGCCCGCGGGGATCTCGATCGGGTTCTTACCGATACGCGACATTGTGTGTACCTCCCCTTACCAGACGTAGGCGAGGACTTCGCCGCCCACGCCCTGGTTGGCTGCCTGGCGATCGGTGAGCAGACCGGACGACGTGGAGATGATGGCCACGCCGAGGCCGCCCAGGACCTTGGGCAGGTTGGTGGACTTTGCGTACACCCGCAGGCCCGGCTTGGACACGCGGCGAAGGCCGGCGATGCTGCGCTCACGGGAGGGGCCGTACTTGAGGGAAACGACGAGGTTCTTGCCGATCTCCGCATCTTCGGTGCGGTAATCGGTGATGTAGCCCTCGCGCTTCAAGATCTCGGCGATGTTCACCTTGAGCTTCGACGACGGGAGGGTCACCTCGTCGTGGAACGCCGAATTGGCGTTACGCAGACGTGTCAAGAAGTCTGCGATCGGGTCAGTCATGGTCATGGTTGACCGTCAACCTTTCTCGTAGCGGTTCCCATACAGCGCCTTTCGCGGGATTTCTCCCGTGACCTGCGGTGGGCCTTCCACGAAGTGGATAGTTGTTAAGGTTCTCGCCGCCGATGCCCTTGGTTTTTCGCCGGCACCGGCGACTATTCAGTTGTGGCCGTGAACCCCGCGTGTGCACGCATTCTTGCGACTGCGGGCACACCAAGGCGCACAGGCAACCGTTCTAGTGTAGAGAGTCTG
Organism: Gordonia otitidis NBRC 100426; assembly: GCF_000248075.1. Lineage (GTDB taxonomy): Bacteria > Actinomycetota > Actinomycetes > Mycobacteriales > Mycobacteriaceae > Gordonia > Gordonia otitidis. Next base: position 23,786 of record NZ_BAFB01000076.1, read on the forward strand.
CTGGCCAGACCCAAATCGATGCCGTCGACGCCGCCATGGTCGGCCGCATTCGCACCGAACTCGCTCCGCGCGGTGCGGACGACACGTCATCGCGACGAGAGCGATCCCCCGCGATCACAGCGGCCGCGAGCATCGCCCAGGCCGCACCGTCGGCACCACCCACCGAGGCCAGCACCGCGCCGAGCGCGGCAACCCCGAACGCGCCACCGAGCTGTCGGGACGCGCTGAACAAGCCACCCGAGACGCCTGCCGCTCCGGCGGGTGCGCCGGACACGACGAGACCGGTCATCGGGACGATCACCATCGGCAACGCCATTCCCGCGAGCAGCATCGCGCAGATCAGCACCCACAGGGATGCGTCGACGAAGATCGCAGCGGCGATGGCTGCCGAACCCGCGACCGCCGCGATCTGCCCGAGAACTGCGGGCAACTGCGGGCCACGCGCTGCGACGACGCGACCCGATAGGGATCGCGGGGCTGCACTGCGTCGATCCGACCAATAGAGCGCGACGACCGCGCAGGTCATCCGGATCAGTGCCCACGCAGCGACCGACGACCGCTCCCCCGCCTCGACGATGACGACGACAAGCGCGAAGAACGCCACAGCGAGCGCCTGCCCGCGGACATCGAGTCGTCCACCGGAGTCGCGCACATTCGGATCGGACGGAAAGAACCGACTCCAGGCCAGTGCGATGAGTCCTACCGGCAGATTGATCAAGAAGATCCAGCGCCACCCTCCCGCAGCGATGAGGATCCGCATGGTGTGGGCGACGGAGCGTCAGGCGATCGGCGACTTCCGGGATCTGTTGTATGCCACCAGCACCGGGGTGACCGGCGATGTCGGCGCACCGGAGCTCGGGGGTGTTCGCCGGGGTGATATACCAGCGGCGTCCTGACGCTTCCACCGTCCGCAGAGCTACGCTGCTGCGGTGAACTGGGAACTGGTCTCCTGCGGTCTGCGCGGCCACGAAACCTACCGCCCCGACGAATCGGATCTCGCCGAGCACCTCCGCTCCGACACCGCCGTCGGTGACGCGTGGCGGTGTCTGCGATGCGGAGACTTCGTCGTCGGCGACCCGCGGAGCAGCGGGCCGGCCGATCACGCGCCCGAGGTCCCCCGCGGTCGCCTGTTGCGCGACCTGATCATCATGCGGCTACTCGCAATCGAGCGTCTGGTCCGCGGCATCTTCCTGGTGATCGCCGGGTCGTTCGTGATCGAGCTGCGCAACAGCCAGCAGACGCTGCACGAGAAGTTCGACGCCGAGATGCCGCTACTGAAACCGATCGCCGACCAGATCGGCTGGAACATCGACGACTCGAAGGTCGTGCAGTGGATCGAGAAGGCCACAACACTGTCCACGACGACCATCGTTCTCGTCGGCTGCGCACTGGTGGCCTATGGACTCAGCCAGTTCGTCGAGGCGTACGGGCTGTGGTTCGCCAAACGCTGGGGTGAGTACTTCGCCGTGATCGTCACGAGCATCTTCATCCCCCTCGAGGTCTACGAACTCGTCGAGAAGGCAACGGTGTTCAAGGCACTTCTGCTCGCTGTGAACATCGCGGCGGTCGTGTGGTTGATCTGGAGCAAAAGGCTGTTCGGAGTACGCGGCGGCGAGGCCGCGTTCCACGCCGAGCACAGCGCCGAGAGTCTGCTCACCGTCGAGCGCGCGGCGGGGTGACGGGTGCCGCACCGCGGCCGGGTCGCGAATTTCGTCGGTCAACGTCATGCAGTGCGGCAGGTCGACTCGAGACGGCACGAACCCGCGAATGCCGCGCGGCCGTCGCGCATGACGTGCCATCGTGAGACATGGACTCCACCCGACTCCCAGCCCTCGTCGACGAACTCATCGCCACAGCGCGCACCGCTCACAGTCGCAGAGCCGGTCACACCCTGCACGGCAATTCGTCGCGTCACCTGCGTCAGACAGTGATTGCCCTCGCAGCCGCCACCGAACTCGGCGAACACGAGAGTCCCGGTGAGGCAACCCTGCAGGTACTTCGTGGCGACGTCACCCTCACCGCGGGTACCGACGACTGGCACGGGACGGCTGGTGACCTCGTCACCATTCCCGACGCCCGACACAACCTGAGGGCGAACGACGACTCGGCAGTGCTTCTCACCGTGCTGGCGCACTGACCGCTGACCGTCTCACCTGCACCCAACGCCACCACCACCGCGCCATCCCGGCGAAGACGACAACCCAGACCGCGAGCGCAACCCACGCCTCCCAGGTGCCGAGATCCTTCAGCCACGGCACGTGCCACGCGATCCCCAATTGCCGACTGGCCACTCCGTACATGCCGATCGGGAACACCAGCGACCAGAGCGCGGTGCGGAAGCCCGAATTGGTGCCCGGCCGACGTGCATGCCAGATCATCAGCACGATCAACAGGGGGATCAGCCACGTGCCGAAGATCCAGGCCATCAGACACAGCGTCCCGACCACGTCGTGCGTGACGAGTCGTTGGGCCGAACCCGTTGTCATCAACTCGGCGCCTGCCAGTACGGAGATGGCTCCGGCGCCCATGAGCACCCAGTAAGGCGCCACCTCGTCGTCGTGTGAGAGTCCGATGATGATCAGCCGTGCGACGACCAGTACCGCCATCACGATCAGGATCAGCACGCCTATCCCCCACCACAACGCAGCGACCTGGGCGTACCAGTTGACGTGCTTGGCCGCGGCCAGGGCACCGAACGCCACCGCGACCGCTTGAGTCCCGACCACCATCAGAAACCAGGTCCCGTTGACGTGTGTCCACGGAAGCGGGGTCGTGGCGGACGGGGATTGCGCGCGCGAATGCGTGGCGCTGAAGAATGCCGCTATCACCGCCACGTAGCCCAGAATCACCCACGAACCGAGCGTGATGTAGGCAAAGCTCAGCGCAGCCCAGTCGAATCCACCCGCGAGCGAACGAGCGGCGAGCACCCCGCTCCCAGCGGTGAACGCCAGCACCGTGAAGCCGTCGGCGCGCACCTCGCCCATCAACTCGGCGGAGATGCCCGCTCCCGTGAACCACCCCGCGATGGTGAACACCGTCAGTGCGATGTATCCGACCACCGCCAGAACGAAGAGAAGTGCCGAAATCACCTGGGCCACAGTGGAGTAAGTACCTGAGCCAAGCGTCGCCGCGTTGTGCATCGCAGTCGAGATGATCCCGGTTGCCATGACGAAGGTGAACTGCCCGAGCCTCGCGCGCGGCACCCGCGATCGATGTCGGGGCTGAGCGCCGGGCACAGCACTCGAATCGCTCACAGTCACCGACTGTTTCACACCGCGCATCGTCATTACGCGTATTGACGCGGGTCTATACGCAATCGAAATACGCTGGTGGTCGAAACACGAGTCGGCATCAGGAAATTAGGGCACCCAAACTTCGTTAATGCTCGATGAATCCGCACGATGAAACCCCACACCTTCTCCACTTTGACCGTATGGTGAATCCATGGCCCGATCCACTGCAGTTCAGGGCGAGGCGGCCACGGCCCTGCTGAACATCGGCAAATTCTTCACCCGCTGGGACGAAACCTCCGACGGGAGAGTCGTTTTCCGCGAGGGCGGCCGTGCCGGAGACATCTTCTACCGTGATCGGTGGAACCACGACAAGATCGTGCGATCAACCCACGGGGTCAACTGCACCGGGTCGTGCTCATGGAAGGTGTACGTCAAGGACGGCATCATCACCTGGGAAACCCAGGAAACCGACTACCCAACTGTCGGCCCAGACCGACCGGAGTACGAACCGCGCGGTTGTCCCAGGGGCGCTGCCTTCTCGTGGTACACCTACTCGCCCACCCGGGTGCGATACCCGTACGCCCGCGGGGTGCTCGTCGAGATGTTCCGCGAGGCGAAGGCCAAGACCGGCGACCCGGTGCTGGCGTGGGCCGACATCGTCGGAGATCCGTTGCGGCGCAAGTCCTACCAACAGGCACGTGGCAAGGGCGGCCTGGTGCGGGTGAGCTGGGAGGAGGCCATCGAGATGGCCGCCGCCGCACACGTGCACACCATCAAGACCTACGGGCCGGACCGGTGTTCGGGCTTTTCGCCGATTCCCGCGATGTCGATGGTCTCGCACTGCGTCGGCACCCGCTTCATCCAGTTGATCGGCGGGGTGATGACCTCGTTCTACGACTGGTACGCCGACCTGCCCGTCGCCAGTCCGCAGGTGTTCGGCGATCAGACCGACGTCCCGGAGTCGGGCGACTGGTGGGATGCGTCGTATCTGATGATGTGGGGTTCGAACGTCCCGGTCACCCGAACCCCAGACGCCCACTGGATGGCGGAAGTCCGATATCGCGGGACGAAAGTGGTGGCGGTCAGTCCCGACTACGCCGACAACACCAAGTTCGCCGACGAGTGGCTGCCCGCGCAGGCCGGTACCGACGCCGCGCTGGCCATGGCGATGGGCCACGTGATTCTGTCGGAGTTCTTCGTCGCCCGATCCACCCCGTTCTTCGAGAAGTACGTGCGCTCCTACACAGACCTGCCATTCCTGATCCATCTCGACGAACACGAACACGGCCTCGTTCCCGGCAAGTTCCTCACCGCAGACGAACTGACCCCGGTCGAACCGACCGCGAGCGACGTCGAACCCGATCCCGATGCTGTCTGGAAGACCGTCGTTCTCGACGAACACACCGGTCGCCCGGCGGTCCCGAACGGGTCCCTGGGCTTCCGGCGCTCGACCACGGGCGAGGGCAGGTGGAATCTCGAGCTCGACGGGATAGCGCCCGCACTCAGCCTCTACGGACGCCCGGAAGCGGGGCTCGCCGAGATCGCTCTACCCGCATTCGACAGCCCGGACGGGAGCGGTTCGGTACTGCGTCGCGGGGTACCGACCGCTGTCGTCGACGGCCACCTCGTCACCACCGTCTACGACCTGATGCTCGCCCAATACGGAGTACGCCGCGATGGCATGCCCGGCGAGTGGCCGTCCGGGTACGACGATGCGATAACGCCCTACACACCTGCCTGGCAGGCTGAGATCACCAGCGTGCCCGCCGAGGCCGCGATCCGGATCGCACGGGAATTCGCCACCAATTCCGTCGATTCGGGTGGCCGGTCGATGATCATCATGGGCGCCGGTATCTGTCAGTGGTTCCACGGCGACGCGACCTACCGCGCCATCCTGTCACTACTGATCCTGACCGGTTGCATGGGCCGCAACGGCGGCGGCTGGGCCCACTATGTGGGGCAGGAGAAGTGCCGGCCCATCACCGGCTGGATGTCGCTGGCCAACGGCCTCGACTGGAGCCGCCCACCGCGCACCATGACCGGGACGTCGTACTGGTACATGCATACCGACCAGTGGCGTAACGACGGCTATTCTGCTGCGTCACTGGCATCCCCACTCTCCCGCGGGACACTCGATCACCAACACACCGCGGACGCCATCGCCCAGTCGGCCCGACTCGGGTGGATGCCGTTCTATCCGCAGTTCGACCGCAATCCGCTCGACGTCGCCGAAGACGCCCGCGACGCGGTCCAGCGTGGCGACGCGGAATCCGCGTCGAACTATGTGGCGCAGCACCTTTCCGACGGTTCCCTGACACCGTCGATCAGCGATGTCGACGCACCGGAGAACTGGCCACGCACGCTCATCCTGTGGCGGTCGAACCTCATGGGGTCGTCGGCGAAGGGCAATGAGTACTTCCTGCGAAACCTCCTCGGCACCCACAACAACGTGATGGGAACCGAATCACCGGATATCCCACGCCCCAACGATGTTCGGTGGCACGAGAATGCGCCGGAGGGCAAACTCGATCTCCTCCTGTCGGCAGATTTCCGGATGACGTCGACGACCCTTCTCTCCGACATCGTCCTACCCGCGGCTACGTGGTACGAGAAGAACGACCTGTCGTCGACAGACATGCATCCCTTCGTCCATGCGTTCTCTCCCGCCATCGACCCGCCGTGGGAGGCCAAGACCGATTTCGATCTCTTCCACCTGCTCGCGGTCGAACTGTCCGAGCAGGCGAAGACCCACCTCGGTGTGCGCCACGATCTCGTCGCCACTCCGATGCAGCACGACACCCCGGGAGAAACCGCACAACCCAAGGGCACCGTCGACGACTGGGCGACGTCGACGTCGCCCGGACGACCGGGAGTCAACATGCCGTCGTTCACGGTGGTCGAACGCGACTACACCGCGATCGCCGAGAAACTCGCCTCCGTCGGGCCACTGGCCGACACACTCGGCTTCGCCAACAAGGGCGTCACCTTCGACATCGCAGAGCAGTCACGGCGCCTCGCGGATCGCAACGGGGTCATGCTCGGGGGCGCCGGCGACGGCAGGCCCGCGATCGACACGGATGCCAAGATGGCCGACGCGATCCTGATGTTCTCGGGCACCACCAACGGGGCTCTGGCCGTCAACGGCTTCGAGAAGCTCCAGAAGCGAGTCGGCACGACGCTCGTCGACCTCGCCGCGGGCAACGCCGACAAGCAGATCACCTTCGCCGACACCCAGCAGGCACCGGTCCCGGTGTTCACCTCGTCGGAATGGTCCGGCTCCGAGACGGGCGGCAGACGCTACGCCCCGTTCACGGTGAACATCGAGCGGCTCAAGCCGTTTCACACATTGACCGGACGTATGCACTTCTATCTCGACCACGACTGGATGATCGACCTCGGTGAGTCGCTACCCGTGTACCGCCCGCCGTTGGACATGCACCGATTGTTCGGTGAGCCCAGGCTCGGACCAGACGGGTCGCAGCAGATCACCGTGAGATACCTGACGCCACACTCGAAGTGGTCCATCCACTCCGAGTACCAGGACAACCTCCTGATGCTCTCGCTGTCGCGGGGTGGCCCCACAGCGTGGCTGAGCCCGTCGGATGCCGCGGCCATCGATGTTCACGACAACGAGTGGATCGAATGTGTGAACGCCAACGGCGTCGTGGTGTGCAGGGCGATCGTCAGCCATCGGATGCCCGCCGGTGTCGTCTACGTCCACCATGCGCAGGAGCGCACGATCGACGTCCCGAAATCGGAGGCGACGGGCCGTCGCGGCGGAATGCACAACTCCGCCACCCGACTTCTGGTCAAACCCACTCATCTGATCGGCGGCTACGCCCAATTGTCTTACGCATTCAACTATTTCGGCCCCGCGGGAAATCAGCGTGACATGGTGTCGACGATACGCAAGCGCAGCCAGGAGGTGACGTACTGATGCGGGTCATGGCACAGGTCGGCATGGTGATGAACCTCGACAAGTGTATCGGCTGCCACACCTGTTCGGTCACGTGCAAACAGGCGTGGACCAATCGGGCCGGCACCGAGTACGTCTGGTTCAACAACGTCGAAACGCGTCCGGGACAAGGCTATCCGCGACGCTACGAGGATCAGGAGAAGTGGCGCGGCGGGTGGCATCTGAACAACAAGGGAAAGCTGCGGCTGCGCACGGGCGGCCGGATGCAGAAGTTGTTGACGCTCTTCGCGAGTCCCGTTCAGCCGACCATCTACGACTACTACGAGCCCTGGACCTACGACTACCAGATGCTCATCGACGCCCCGCTCGGCGACGACTTCCCCGTCGCACGCCCGAAATCGCTGCTGACCGGAGACGACACGAAGGTCACCTGGTCGGCGAACTGGGACGACGACCTCGGCGGTGCACCGGAACTCGGCGAACTCGACCCTATCGTCGAGAAGCTACGCCGCGAGGCCGAGGATGCGGTCACCTTCAGCTTCGAGCAGACCTTCATGTTCTATCTGCCCCGGATCTGCGAACACTGCCTCAACCCCTCCTGCATGGCGTCGTGTCCGTCCGGGGCGATCTACAAGCGCAGCGAGGACGGGATCGTCCTCGTCGACCAGGATCGCTGTCGCGGCTGGCGTCAATGCGTCACGGGTTGTCCGTACAAGAAGATCTACTTCAACCACCGCACCGGCAAGGCAGAGAAGTGCACACTCTGCTATCCGCGGATCGAGGTCGGTCAACCGACCGTGTGCTCGGAGACATGCGTCGGACGGCTGCGCTACCTGGGACTGTTCCTCTACGACGTCGACGCGGTCACCGCGGCAGCCTCCACACCGGACGACACCGACCTCTACGAAGCGCAACTCGATCTCCTGCTCGACCCGAACGATCCCGAGGTGATCGCCGGAGCGCGGGCGGAGGGCATCCCCGAGGACTGGCTCGACGCTGCACGTCGTTCTCCGATCTACGCGCTGGCCAAGGAGTTTCGGGTGGCACTTCCCCTGCACCCGGAGTATCGGACGATGCCGATGGTCTGGTACGTCCCGCCACTGTCGCCCATCGTCGACCTGCTCAGCGGGCAGGGTCACGATGCTGAAGACGCCGGCACACTCTTCGGTGCGATCGACGCCTTACGCATTCCGGTGGAGTACCTCGCCGAGTTGTTCAGTGCGGGCGACACAGCGGTCATCGACTCGGTGCTCCGCAAACTCGCCGCGATGCGTTCCTACATGCGCGACGTCACGCTCGGCCGGGAACCGAACGCCGACATCCCCGCCTCCGTCGGAATGACCGAGGAGCAGGTCTACGAGATGTATCGGCTCATGGCGCTCGCGAAATATGATGAGCGGTACGTCATTCCGACGGCTCATGTCGAACAGGCTGCCCAACTCGACGAGATGGCGTGCTCCCTCGACTACGAGGACGGGCCGGGCATGTACGAGTCCGGTGCCTTCGGCGAAGCGAGCGGAACACCCACGCCGGTCTCGGTCGAAACCTTCCACGCGCTCAAACAACGCCAGACCAGCGATACCGCGGCCAACTCGCACCGACTGGCCAACCGGACGAACCTGCTCAACTGGGACGGCAACGGATCACCGGTCGGGTTGTTCCCGGAGCGGGCGACACCGGACTCCACGCAGGCACAACGCACGCAGACAAGCCATCCGACGGCAGCACCCACGTCGCCCGACCCGCAGGCGTCGTCGTGAAGTGGCCGCGCCGCTCGACGTCGGCAGATCATCGAGTCGCATGGTTGACGGCATCGTGGTGTCTCGAGTACCCCGACGAGACGCTTCTCGGCCGAATCCCACTGGTAGGCAGTGCACTCGACGAACAAACCGATCACCCATCGATCCGAGGACTCCTGCGCTTCCTCGACCATCTCGGATCATCGACACTGGGCGAACTGATCGACGACTACGTCGACACCTTCGATCTCTCCCGAAAACAAACTCTCTACCTGTCGTACTGGACCGATGGCGACACCCGACGCCGCGGCAGCGCGCTCGGCGAGTTCAAGACGCTGTATCGCGACAGCGGCCACCTCGTCGACCTGCATGGTGAGTTGCCCGATCACCTGCCGATCGTGCTGGAGTTCGCCGCGCGCGTCGACCCCGCCGCGGGAGCGCGGGTACTCGAGAAGTACCGGCCCGCCCTCGAGTTGATCCGATTCGCACTGCAGGACCGCCGTTCCCCGTACACCGATGTCCTTGCCGCCATCTGTTCGACGCTGCCGGGTGAGTCACCCGCCGATCAACGCGCCGCGCGCGCTCTCACCCCGGCGCTGGGCGTCGAGAGCGTCGGCCTCGAGCCGTTCGATCCGCGCCTGCTCCCCCTGTCGACGACGGCCCAGACCCCGATGCCACAGTCCCCGATGCCCTCGATCCCGATGCGTCAGACCCCCGAGATGAGGTGATGGAGATGGACATCTTCCTGTGGGGCGTACTGCCCTATCTCGTGCTGCTCATACTCATCGGCGGCACGATCTGGCGCTACCGCTACGACAAGTTCGGCTGGACGACGCGCTCGTCGGAGCTCTACGAGTCACGCCTGCTACGCATCGCGTCGCCGATGTTCCACTACGGGATCCTGGTGGTGATCATCGGGCACGCCATCGGACTGGCGATCCCGCAGTCATGGACCGATGCGCTGGGCGTCTCGGAAACGATGTACCACTGGGGCGCAGGCTTTTTCGGGGTCCTCGCTGCGGCGGCGACACTACTCGGCGTCGGCCTGCTCATCTACCGCCGCCGCACCACGGGGCCGGTGTACATGGCGACGACCCGCAACGACAAGCTGATGTACCTGGTGCTTGTGTGCGCGTTGATCGCGGGCACCTACATCACCGTCGTCGGAGCGGTCGATCCGCGCGGTCCCGGCGTGAACTACCGGCAGACCGTCTCACCGTGGTTCCGCTCGATCTTCATACTGCAACCGGACATTCGCGCGATGGACGCGGCACCGCTGCGATTCCACGTCCACGTGCTCATCGGCTTGACGTTGTTCGCGCTCGTGCCGTTCACGCGCCTCGTCCACATGTTCACCGCACCCGTGCACTATCTGTTCCGGCCCTACATCGTCTACCGCAGCCGCGACCGGCTGCCCGCACCGGGCGACCGACCGACGCGACGCGGGTGGCAACCGGTCGGCGTCAAAGACCGCGACCGATAGGCGACGCGCCGCGCAGAGCGTGGGCACCGAGGATCGTCACCGATCAGCGTTGGACGCTTCACCGATTTCGTCTCACCCCTCCAGTGAACACTTGTACCCCTGCCTAACGGTAAGTTACGGTTCCCGAAGACCGTGGCGTGAATCACTCATAATCTCGAGCCACGGTGATCTCACAGTTTGAGGGGACTGCACTTGTCTACGACCACATCAGTGAAGACGCCCGCGATTCGACGCGGATGGGCCCGTCGGCTGGCCGTCAGCGCCGCAGCAGCCGCACTCGGCGTCGGCCTCACTGCCGCTCTGGCCGGTCCTGCCGCTGCTGCCGATCAGCAGCAACAACTCGCCGACGAGATCGCCGCGGGCGCGAAGAAGCCTGTCGTCGCGGCGAATATCTACAAGGGCGCGAGCTCGTCGTCGATCCCCACCGGCAACGGGCCCGCTCAACAGAGCTTTCTCGCCGCATTCGGCTACGGGGTGTTCTCCCCGAATACCGCTCCACCGGGCGCAAACGACTGGAACTGCAAGCCCACCGAGGGCAAGGAGCCCGTGGTACTGGTTCACGGCACCTGGGAGAACTCCTATGACAACTGGGCGATGATCTCCCCCGAACTCAAGAAAGCCGGCTACTGCGTCTATGCCATGAACTACGGAATCGCAGCGCCACTGGCGGGCGGCGGCGTCGGCCCTGTCCTGCCCGGCCGCTTCGGCACCGGTGACATCACGAAGTCGGCCGCACAGATCGGCGGATTCGTCGACAAGGTCCGTGCGGCAACGGGTTCGGAGAAGGTCAACATGGTGGGTCACTCGCAAGGCGGCGTCGTCGCACGTCAGTTCATCCGCTACAACAATGGCGCGTCGAAGGTCGACCACCTGGTGACCCTGGGTGCGACCAACAACGGCACCACCCTGATCGGCATCGGCGCGCTCGGTAGAACCATCAACAACCTCGGTATCGACGTCCTCGGGCCCGTCGCGCTACTCGTCGGATCGTCAGGCATTCAGCAGGTCTACGACTCCGAGTTCATCAAGCATCTCAACGCAGGCGGCAAATACGCGATCGGCGACGTGCAGTACACCATCCTCGGCACCCGCTACGACGAGGTGACGACACCCTTCGATTCGACGTTCTTCCCGCGTGGAACCAAGAACACCCGAAATATCGTGCTGCAGAACGGCTGTGAACAGGATGCCTCCGACCACGTCTCGATGAGCTACTCGCCGCGCGCGGTGTCTATCATCAAGAACGCACTCGATCCGTCGTCGAAGATCGTGTGTGCCCCCAACGCCTGGGCGATCGGCTGACCCCAGCCGCTGTCCGACGATGTCGTCGGTTCTCGAGGTCACACGCGCAACCAGACAGTCCCGCGGCCGGCGTGGCCGCGGGACTGTTCAGGGCGTCCGGTCAGCCGACGTTCGCGGTAACCGCGGCCGACGCAATGGCCGTCAGTGTGGGTGGGACGTCGAGTTCGGCGGTGACGGCCTCGATGAGGGTGAGGCGATCGGGATTCCCGGCGGCCCGGGCCAGGGCGGCGTCGAGTTCAGCCCGTGTCGTGACGAACTCGGTGGTGACGAGACCACTGGTCCCGCCGAGCACGTAAGGAAGTTGCGTCCACACCCACTGCGCGATGTCGTTGTAGCGCTTGGTCGGTCCGTGGATCGCCCGCTCCACCGTGTATCCGTTGTTGTTGACGACAACGATGACCGCGGGCACGGCGTTGCGGATCACTGTGCCCAACTCTGCGGCGGTCATCTGCGCCGCGCCGTCGCCGATGAGGAGGACCGGTCGACGTTCGGGCGCGGCCAGGGCGGCACCGAGCAGCGCGGGCAGCGTATAGCCGATCGAGGCCCAGAGCGGTTGACCCATGAACACCGCACCGTGCGGAAGTCGTTCCGAGGCCAGACCGTAGAAGCTCGTGCCCTGTTCGGCGAGGACGATGTCCGACGACGTCACCGCCGCCGCGACACCGTGCCACAACGCCTCCTGCGTCAGTGCCCCTCCCTTTGACTGGTCACGGATCCGGCGATGCGCGCACATCGACTGCCCTCCGACAGGCTCGGCCGCGACGACGAGTTCCGCCAGGGTTTCGAGCGCATCGTGCATCTCGACGCGGTCGAACACTTCTCCGGCGACAACTGCGGTGTGCGGTTGCAGATCGATCCTCGCGTTCGCATCGAGATGTTGACTGAAGTACCCCGACACCAGATCCGTGAACGAGACGCCTGCGGTGATCAGCACCGGCGCGTTCTCCACGGCTCGGCGAACCTCCGGTCGGCTCGCCTCCCCGACGTAGATGCCGAGGTAGCCGGGAGCCGACTCGTCGACGACCCGTCGCCCCCACAGCAACGAAGAGTACTGGAGCCCACCGACTTTGATCAGTCTGTCGAGGGCTTCCTGCGCGCCCGACCGGTGCACGAAGATGTCGGCGAGCACTACTGGGGAGTGATCGTCGAGCAGTCGGCGCGCCGCGGCGGCGAAGGGTCGCAGAGCATTCGGATCGGTGCACATCGACCGCACGGCGAGCGATCCCGACGGCCGGACGCAGATCGCCTCGGCCACGTCCGCGGGCAACGAGAGGTAGCCCGGCCTGCTGGTCACGATCATCTCCGACAGCACCCGGTCGATCTCGGCCGCTGCCGTGTCGGGAGTGAGGACGGCCTGCGCCACGGTGACTTCGGCCGACATCCGGACCATATGGTCGAAGTCGCCGTCGCCGAGGGAGTGATGTGTCGGGCGGCCTGAAGACTGCACGAACTCCGTCGGCGAGCCGACGATGTGGAGCACCGGCACGAACTCGGCGTACGACCCCGCGATCGCGTTCACGGCACTGAGCTCGCCGACACCGAAGGTCGTCGAGACCACCCCGAACCCACGCATCCGTGCATAACCGTCGGCCGCGTAGCCTGCGCCCAGCTCATTGGCGGTGCCCACCCACCTCATGTCGCTGCGCTCGTCGACGTGATCGAGGAACCCGAGGGTGAAGTCGCCGGGTACTCCGAAGACCGTGTCGACGTCGAGCTCCGCGAGTCGATCGAGCAGATAGTCGGCAACGGTGTACCGAGTTGTGTGCGAGTCGGTGTAGTTCATGGTCGTGTCCTCCGTCTTCGGCCCCGGTCACCCCGGTTGGGCTCGCCGTGAGGGGCTGACGATGAGTCTTCGCTCACCGGGCCGGCCCGAGGATCGCACGATCAGGCGATACACCGGGTGACCGTTGCATCCCCCTATCGGCGGACGCGCGATCCGTATGACATACCGCCTCGGAAGACGGGCCCTCCTGTCATACGGAGCAACGACGACGACCCCGCCTCCCACAGGGGGAGACGGGGTCGTGGTTTCGACAAACTCAACCGGCGGCCGCAACGCGGGCCGGCCGGCCGGCGAGTTGAGTCAGCGCAGCTGGGTCACCAGCTCGACTTCTGCACGCCCGGCAGCTCGCCGGCGTGTGCCATCTCGCGCAGGCACACACGGCACAGGCCGAACTTGCGGTACACCGAGTGCGGACGACCGCAGCGGTTGCACCGGGTGTAGGCCCGCACGGCGAACTTGGGCTTCTTGTTGGCCTTGTTGACCAGAGCCTTCTTTGCCATCAGTTGTCCTTCACGGAGTTGTCTTTGAACGGGAAGCCCAGGTGGCGCAGCAGCGCGCGGCCTTCCTCGTCGGTGGTGGCCGAGGTGACGACGGTGATGTCCATACCGCGCGGCCGGTCGATGTTGTCGATGTTGATCTCGTGGAACATCGACTGCTCGTTCAGGCCGAAGGTGTAGTTACCGTTGCCGTCGAACTGGCGGTCCGAGAGTCCGCGGAAGTCGCGGATACGGGGAAGCGCGATGGACACGAGGCGGTCCAGGAACTCCCACATACGGTCGCCACGCAGTGTGACGCGAGCGCCGATCGGCATGCCCTCGCGCAGCTTGAACTGTGCGATCGACTTGCGTGCGCGACGGATCTCCGGCTTCTGACCGGTGATCAGGGCGAGGTCGGTGACCGCACCGTTGATCAGCTTCGAGTCACGGGCGGCGTCGCCGACGCCCATGTTGACGACGACCTTGACGACGCCCGGGATCTGCATCACGTTGGCGTAGTCGAACTCGGTGTTGAGCGCGTCCTTGATCTCGGCGCGGTAGCGCTGCTTGAGACGCGGCCCGTTACCGGAGGCGGCCTGGTTCTCGGTCTTTTCTGTGGTGGTCATATCAGATGTCCTTCCCGGTCTTGCGGGAAATCCGGACCTTCTTGCCGGTCTCCTCGTCGACGCGGTAGCCGACGCGGGTGGGATTGCCCTCGGAGTCGACGACCATCACGTTCGACACGTGGATCGGAGCCTCCTGGGTCACGATGCCGCCCGACGCCGCGCCACGCTCGTTGGCCGACGCAGCGGTGTGCTTCTTGATGCGGTTGACGCCCTCGACCAGAACACGCTCTTCCTTCGGGAAGGCCTGGATGACCTTGCCCTTGGCGCCCTTGTCCTTGCCCGAGATGACGATCACAGTGTCACCCTTGTGCACCTTCATGTCAGATCACCTCCGGTGCCAGCGACACGATCTTCATGAACTTCTTCTCACGCAGCTCGCGGCCGACCGGGCCGAAGATGCGGGTACCGCGGGGGTCGCTCTCACCCTTGAGGATGACGGCGGCGTTCTCGTCGAAACGGATGTAGCTTCCGTCCGCACGACGGCGCTCCTTGGTGGTGCGCACGATGACCGCCTTGACGACCTCTCCCCGCTTGACGTTGCCGCCGGGGATGGCGTCCTTGACAGTGGCGACGATGACGTCACCAATGCCGGCATAGCGCCGAGACGAGCCGCCCAGCACGCGGATGCACAAGATCTCCTTGGCACCGGTGTTGTCGGCGACCCGCAGGCGAGATTCCTGCTGAATCACTCGTTAGTCTCCTTGACCTGGATGTCGTCGACACGGCGGATCCACGTGAATGGACCACCGCATCTGTGCGCCGGATTTCCGACCCGACGCACACGGTCTGTCACCACCGGACACACGCCTGCCTGGGGTTTTGCCGAGATCTTGCGATCCGGCGCAACCACCTGGTGGGTTCGCGAGCCGATTCGCGACGCGCTCGGCGCCGCAGGCAACCCCACAAGTGTAGGCGAAACCGCAGGTCCGGGCCAAATCGGTGTCGGAGGACGCCGCCCGAACGTCGTCGCCTGCCGCACTGCCCATTCTCCCCCGGGGCTCGATGCGAGCGCGATCTTTTCTGCGATCCGCACCCATCTGCACCGGTTCGTCACGCGAAGCACGAGCAGATCCAAGGTCACAGGGGCCACCACCAGCACCGACCGATCGGCCCGGCACGGCCGCCGTCGGTCACACCACGAGGAGGCACAGTGAGCACCGAGGTGAGCACGACTCACGTCACCGGAAGCCAGGTCGGGGCCGGGCACGCGGAAGGGCACGCGTTGCCTCTGACCGCTGCGCAGCGTGGCATCTTCTTCGCCCAGCAGCTCGACCCGGACATCCCGATGTCGGTCGCGGCGTTTGCCGAGTTCTTCGACGATGTGGACGCCGACGTCATGGACCGGGCCGTACGGTCGACGGCGCACGACACCGAGTCGGGCCTGCTGCGCGTTGTCGACGACGAGGACGGCGAGCCACGCATCGTCGTCGACCGTGCCAGGACGATCGAGCTCGGGCTCCTCGACTTCTCCGATGCCGAGGATCCTCGTGGGCGCGCGCTGGCGTGGATCGACGAGCACCGGTCACGACGCGTCGACGTCTACTCCGATCCGCTCCTCGAGACATATCTGCTGCGCCTCGGCCCCCACCACGTGCTCTGGTACTGCTGGGGCCATCACGTGGCCTTCGACGGATACGCCGCCATGTTCATGATGGTCCGGGTCGCCGCGCACTACACCGCGATGACGACAGGCACCGCAGTTCCCCCGTCGACGAGTGCGTCGATGTCGCAGATCGCCGACATCGACCACGACTACCGCGCATCCGCCGCGTTCGTCGAAGCCCGCAAATTCTGGGAGCAGCGCCTACGCCCCGGGGGTGCCGACGCTCCGCCACCCACCTCGTTGTCGACGGCAAGCGCGCCCGCGGCGCCCGTCGCCGCGGTCGAGAGCGTCGAACTCGACGCCGACCTCGTCGAGACCATCCGGGCTCGCGCCGCCGAGCACGGTGTGCGGACGGCCTCGGTGATCACCGCGGCAGTGGCCCTCTATCTGGCCCGGCTCAACGACCGTGACGACGCCATGCTGAGTCTGCCTGTCGCGTGCCGCGACACCGACCTGTTGCGTACCTCCGCAGGACTCACGTCGAACGTCGTGCCGGTGGGTATGGGCTTCGACGCCACCACCACGATTGCCGATGCACTGCGCATCACGAACTCCGACATCAAGCACGCGGTGCGGCATCAGCGTTTTCGCCACGAGGAGATCAGCGCCGACATCCTGGGCCGAACCGACGGCACACGCGGGTTCTTCGGCCCCATGGTCAACGTGATGCTCTTCTTCGAGCACATCGACTTCGGCTCGCTGCGCGGTGCGCTGAACGTGCTGTCCACCGGTCCCGTCGAAGACGCGTCGATCAATGTCTACGACGGATTCACCGGCGGCATGAGACTCGACCTCGAGGCCAACCCGAACCTCTACTCCGCCGCGGACATCACTCGGCACCACAGCCGAATCGTCGACTTCCTCCGACGCTTCGCCACCGCCCCGGCACACACACCGGTCGTCGACGTCGTGCCCGCGACCTCGGCGGAGATGGAAGCCATCGACGACGCCGCGCACGGCCGCAGCGTCGTCGACGACGGGTCGACGCTGCTGTCTCTGCTCGACGAAGGGTTCGCCGACAGCATCGCAACTCACGTTGCGGTCATCGAACCCGACGTCGCCCAACTCGACATCGCAACGTTCACCGCACGTGCACGCGCCGCTGCAGCATCACTCTCGTCACGCGGCATCGGACCCGAATCGGTTGTCGGGGTTGCTCTTCCACGCAGCGCCGACCAGGTGCTCGCGCTCCATGCGGTGATCAGGTCCGGCGCAGCGTTTCTGCCGATCGATCCGGCCGAGCCGCCGCACCGACTCGCACACATCCTCGAGACCGCCAGACCTGCTGCCGTCATCGCAGCGCCGGAGTGGTCTCCGCAGACCGGCTCGTCGGACACACCCGACGACATCGCGACGACGCTGCTGTCGCTGGACGAGTTGACAGCAGCGCCCGACTCGGCCGTGCACGTCGCGTCGGCACATCCGCGTGCACCCCGCCCCGACCATCCCGCGTACGTGCTCTTCACCTCGGGATCGACCGGGCGTCCAAAGGGTGTCGTGATCGACCACCGAGCCATCGTCAACCGGCTCCGCTGGATGCAGGACCACTACCACCTGACCGCCGATGACCGGGTGCTGCAGAAGACCCCGGCGACATTCGACGTCTCTGTCTGGGAGTTCTTCTGGCCCTTCATCGCGGGCGCCACGCTCGTCGTGGCCCGCCCCGACGGACACCGCGACCCGTGGTATCTACGCGACGTGATCGCCGAACATGGCATCACCACAGTGCATTTCGTGCCGTCGATGCTGTCGGCGTTCGCGGAGGCCCACATGGACGAGGCGGCGTCGTCACGTGACTCGCTCGGCTCGCTGCGACAGATCTTCACCAGCGGTGAGGCGCTCGCTCCCGCGACTGTGGGCGCGATCCGAGCACTGACGTCGGCGCCGGTCCACAACCTCTACGGTCCGACAGAAGCCGCCATCGACGTGACCTTTCACGATGCATGTCGCAGCGACGCTGGTGATGTGCCGATCGGTGTGCCCGTCGACAACACCAGTGCCCACGTGCTCGACCATCACCTGATGCCGCAGCCGATCGGGGCGGTCGGGGAGCTCTACCTCGGCGGCGTTCAACTTGCGCGCGGCTACGCGAACCGCCCCGACCTGACGGCAGCGCGGTTCGTCGCCGATCCACGCCGTGACGGCGCGAGGCTCTACCGCACCGGCGACCTCGTGCGCCGACGCGCGAGCGGCGAGATCGACTACCTCGGACGTGCCGACTCGCAGGTCAAGATCCGCGGACAGCGGGTCGAGCCAGGGGAGGTCGAATCGGCGCTCTCGACGCTGCCCGGCGTTCACGCGGCTGCGGTCGTCGCTCTCGACGATGCCGAGGTCGGAGGCACCGTGCTCGTCGGGTACGTCTCCGGCTCTGACGAGCTCGACTCCAGGGACCTCCGTGGCGAACTCGCTGAACACGTTCCGGCGCACATGGTTCCGTCGACCATCTGTGTGTTGCCCGCTCTTCCGACGACCACCAACGGCAAGCTCGACCGCTCTGCGCTTCCCGCCCCGACACGGCCTGCCCCGGCCACAGGGCGAGTGGAACCGCGCACGGCACTCGAACGCGCCGTGGCCGACACCGTGGCCGCCGTCCTGGGATCAGCCGTGCCGGTCTCGATGTCCGGCAACCTCTTCTCGCTCGGCGGAAACTCGCTGTCGGCAACCAGGGTGAGCGCGCGCCTCGCACGTGTGACAGGGCACCGGCTGCCGCTGCGCACCGTGTTCGACGCGCCCGATCTCGCAGCGCTCGCCGCGGCCCTGTCCAGCGCGGGTGTCCACGACGACGTACGGCCTGCCACGAGTTCTCCGCATGCCCGCGCGACACGCGGTGAGCGCATCCCGCTGTCACCCGCGCAGCACCGACTGTGGTTGACCGCACGTCTCGACCCGGATTCCGCAGCGGCATACCACATCCCATTCTCGATCCGACTCGTCGGGACACTCGATGTCGAGTCGCTACAGGCCGCCCTCGACGACGTCGTGACACGACATGAGCCGCTCCGCAGCACGGTGTCGGAGCGCGACGGCCAGGCATACCTCAACATCCATGCGCCAGGCGCCATGTCGGTTGCCTTGCCCGTCGACGATCTTGCCCGCACCGACGAGGTCGACGGCGTCGAGAACGAGGTGGCACGACGCACCGCAGACGTCGCCGCCGAGGAATTCGACCTCACCCGCGACATCCCGATCCGCGCCCGGTTGCTGCGCGCCGCGCCCGACGACCACACGCTCGTCGTGGTGATCCACCACCTCGCGGCGGACGGATGGTCGTTGGCTCCGTTCGCGGCCGACCTTGCGACCGCCTACCGTGCGCGTCTCACCGGAGTAGCACCCGGGTGGAAGCCATTACCCGTCACCTACTCCGACGTCGCCGTCGGGCAGCAGGAAGCACTTCTCGGTGACGCCTCCGCCGACCTCGACTTCTGGCGTGCACGCCTGACCGACGCTCCCACCGAAACCGAACTGCCGCACGACCGTCCGCGTACCCATCGCGCCGCCACGACCGGTGACGTCGTCTCCGTTCGCCTGCCGGCGGGTCGACACGGCGCACTGGCCGGTGTGGCCACCGACAACGACGCCACGCTGTTCATGGCCATCCACGCCGCGGTCGCCACGCTGCTCCGTGGTTTCGCCCAGAACGACGAGATCGTGCTCGGGACACCGGTGTCGGGTCGGGGTGACGCCGACGTCGACACCCTGGTGGGCATGTTCGTCAACACCCTCGCCCTGCCGACGCGCATCGACAAGAACGCCTCGTTCAGCGAGATTCTCCGCGCCGTCCGTGCCGCCGACCTCGATGCGTTCGACCACGCCGACCTGCCGTTCGACCACCTGGTCAACGAACTGAACCCGCAGCGGTCGGCGCAGGTGCATCCGTTCTTCCAGGTGTCGGTGTCGGTCGACAACCGCGACGACATCACGATCGACCTGCCGGGACTGACGGCCACCGCGACACCCGTCGAGATCGGACGCACCAAGTTCGACCTCTCGTTCACCTTCGTCGAGTACACCGACGACAACGGCAGCCCGGCCGGTATGGACGTCGAGATCAGCTACGCCACAGAACTGTTCGACGCCGCCACCGTCTCGGGCCTCGGCAGCCGACTCGCGAAGATCATCGCCGCGATCACCGACGATCCGACGCGACCGGTCGGCGACATCGGCATGCTCGACCTCGGCGAGCGACTCGGGCTCGTCCCGGCCGTCGGCGCGGGAACCCGTCCCGTCGAACACTTCTCGTCGATCATCGCGGCAGCGGTGGCCACCGAGCCCGATCGGATCGCGGTGACCGACGGCATCACGTCGCTGACCTATCGTGAACTCGACGCCGGTGCCGAGCTTCTCGCCGAGCGGTTACGCAGCGAAGGAATCGGTCCCGAGGACTTCGTCGCAGTCGCCCTGCCGCGGGGAATCGACTGGGTGCGTACGGTTTGGGCGGTGACGCGGTGCGGCGCCGCATGGGTGCCGATCGATCCCACCTATCCACCCGCACGCATCGACTTCATGCTCACGGATTCCGGCGCCTGCCTGCTGGTGAACGACACCGGGTCGCTCGCCACACTCGGCACGGCAGCGCAACACATCTCGACGCTCACGCTCGATGACCTGAAACCTTCCGATGGTCGATCCACTGCCCGCACGGCCGACCTCTCCGTCGACCAACCCGCGTACATGATCTACACCTCCGGGACGACGGGCACACCCAAGGGTGTCGTCGTCAGCCACCGAGGGCTCGCCGACTTCGCTGCGCAACAGGTGTCGCAGTTCGGACTCCGCGCCGACAGTCGCACGATGCACATGGCGTCACCGAGCTTCGACGCCTCGGTCCTCGAATTGCTCATGGCGTTCTCCGCGGCATCGACCATGCGGATCGTCGGACCCGACCCCGCCGCGGGCGCGGAGCTGACCGACCTGATGCGTTCGGCAGGTGTGACCCACGCGTTTCTCACACCGTCGCTGCTCACCACCATGGATCCCACCGCGGTACCGGAGTTGGACGTTCTGGTGATCGGCGGCGAGCATCCCAATCCCGAGGCAGTGCGTCGGTGGTCGGAGACGACAACCATCTTCAACGCCTACGGCCCCACCGAAACCACGGTCGTGGCAACGGTGTCCGACCCGATCGTCGACACCGCGACGAGCGACTACTCCCCACGAGTCACCATCGGCAGGCCGATCCGCGGGGTGTCGACGGTCGTGCTCGACGAACGTCTGCAGCCGGTCGCCCCCGGTACGACGGGTGAACTCTACGTCGCGGGAACCCATCTCGCGCGTGGCTATCACGGGGTCCACGGGCTCACCTCGAAGCGGTTCGTCGCCAATCCGTTCGGCGACCCCGGAGATCGGATGTATCGCACGGGTGACCTGGTCCGGTGGACGCGTGATCATCGCCTCGAGTTCCGAGGGCGCGCCGACCACCAGGCCAAGGTACGTGGACATCGCATCGAGCTCGGCGAGGTCGACGCCGCACTCACCGCACTCGACGAGGTGGTGGCATCGGTCAGTGTCGTCGACGGTGACGGTGCCAACGCACGCCTGGTCTCATTCGTCGCCCTCGACCGCACCCGATCGGAGCAGATCAGCTCTCGTGCGCACGCCGAGATCCAATCCAGGCTGCGAGACCGTCTGCCGCGACACATGATCCCGACGGCCATCGTCGTCGTCCCGGAGATCCCGACCACTCCCGCGGGCAAGATCGACATGCGCGCCCTACCAACGCCCGACGCCGCAGCCACACGCGACGCCGACGTGACGGCTCCACGCACCGAGGCCGAACGCACGATCATGTCCCTGTTCGCCGAGGTGCTCGGCCGACCGGCCGACGACGTCGGTGTCGACGACGACTTCTTCGACCTCGGTGGAAACTCGCTACTCGCGACACAGCTGGCCGACTCCGTCGGACAGCGCACCGGTACCCGAGTGCCCGTTCGCGAGATCTTCGACCATCCGACCGTTGCTGAACTCGCCCTGCAGTGGGCGGGACCCGCCGGCGACCTGCTCGCGGGAGCACACGGTGAATCCCAAACCGAACACGCACTCCTGCAGCATGATCCGACCTCGCCGGTGGCACCGGGGCCCGCCCAGGAACAGCTCTGGTTCCTCAACACGCTCGGGAACGACACCGCTGACGACGACCTTCCGCCCGCCTCCTATTCGATCGCCTTCGCACTCGACATTCGCGGCCCGCTCGACGTGGACGCGCTCGAGGGTGCTCTGAACTGGGTGATCGACAGGCACGAGCCACTGCGAACGGTCTACCCCGAAAGCGACGGCCGCCCCGAGCTGTCGGTCTGCTCCGGTGACAGCGTGGTGCTCCACGTCGATGCAGATGTGTCGGTGGACCAGTGGGCTCGTGCCGCTGAGGCATTGGCGCAGTGTCCGTTCGACCTCACCCGCGACCTACCGATCCGAGTCCGACTACACCGGCTGACCGACGAACCCCACCACCACAAACTGACCGTCGTCGTGCATCACATAGCCGCCGACGGCGCGTCGATGGCGCCACTCGCGCATGACCTCGCGGGCGCCTACGCGGATCTGTCCGATGGTCGATCACCATCGGCAGATCCGCTCCCCCTCGTCTACCGCGACTTCCTCCGCTGGCAGCGCGAGTCGCTCGATACCCGTCTTCCCGCGCTCACCGGATGGTGGCGCACCGCGCTCGACGGCGTCGACTCCGCACCGGTCCTGCTTCCCGATGCCCCCGACGCTCACGATGTAGATGTCGAACAGGGCGCCGACGTCGTCGAAGTAGCCCTCGACCGCGGGCTACGCGAACGCCTCACCGAACTGGGCGGTGCGACGACCACCGAGTTCATGGCCATCCACGCGGTACTCGCAGCACTGCTGCGCAGGCATTGCGCCGACCCCGACGTCCACACCGTCGGCGCCGACGCCGACATCGTCATCGGAACCCCCGTCGCCGGCCGTGCCGATCCGCGCCTCGCGGGCCTGGTCGGGATGTTCGTCAACTCCGTCGTGTTGCGGACCCGTGTCGACGGCGGGTGGTCGGCCGCCGAACTCTTCGACGAAGTACGTCGGGCCGATCTCGATGCCCTGTCGCACGCCGACATGCCGTTCGACGCTGTGGTCGCTGCCGTGCGCCCACCCCGAACAGGCCGCCACCCGCTGTTCGCCATCTCACTGACCGTCGACGACGATCCGCTCACGACTTCCGACATCGCACTCGGTGACCTCCGCACCGCGGTCGAGGAAGTCGACACCGGCGCAGTCAGGTTCGACCTCGAGGTGCAGTCGCGCGGCGACACCCTGCGCATGACGTTCGCCACCGACGTCTTCACCCGCTCCCGCGTCGAGAAGTTGGCGGACGATTTCGTGGAACTCGCGCGCCAGCTCGTGACACACCCGCGCAAACGCATCGACGAGCATCTCGTCGACGCCCCGTCGACGGCCACCGCGTTCTCCCCGGACCCGGTACATCTCGCCGATCTGCTCGATCTCACAGCCACACGGCACCGCGATCTCGTCGCTGTCGTGGACGGCGACATGACCCTGACCTATGCCGAACTCGACGAACTGTCCGCACAGTGGGCGGCCGGATTGCGCAACGAGGGCGTGGGGCCAGAACACATCGTTGCAGTGGCACTTCCGAGGTCGTGGCGTTTCGTCGCGGCACTGTGGGCGGTACTTCGCGCAGGTGGCGTGGTCCTGCCCATCGATCCGCGATATCCCGCCGAGCGCATCGCGCACATGATCCGCGACTGCGACACACACGTGGGGATCACCGATCCGGACACCGCCATCGCAGAACACTCCACATCCGACGTGCGCTGGCTGACCCCCGAGATACTGGGACAACCGGGGGGTTCGACCACCGCCCCCGCTCCCCGCCGAGTGGATGCCGCCGCCTACGTGATCTACACGTCCGGCTCGACGGGTACGCCCAAGGGCGTCGCGGTGACCCACCGGGGAATCGGGGCGTTCAGTCAGAGCCAGCGTGATCGCTACGACGTCCACTCCGGCGACCGCACACTGCATTTCGCGTCGCCCGGCTTCGACGCGACATTCCTCGAGTTCCTCCTCGCCTTCGACGCCGGCGCCACGATGGTCATCGCGCCACCGACGATCTACGGCGGCGACGAACTCGTCGACTTCCTCGACGACACCGCCGTCACGCACGCGTTCATCACGCCGGCCGCGCTCATGGCCGCCACCCCTCGACCGCTTCCACAACTGCGGACCCTCGGTGTCGGCGGTGAGGCGTCGCCACCCGAGCTCGTCGCGGCCTGGGCTCCGGGCAGACGCTACGTCAACTGTTACGGACCGACGGAGACGACGATCGTCGCCACCATGTCGCAGCCGTTGCAGCCAGGCGATGACATCACGATCGGCGAGCCGGTGAACGGCTGCACGGCACTGGTTCTCGACCACAGGTTGGCTCCTGTCCGCGACCAGGTGCCCGGCGAACTGTATCTGGCAGGTCCGGGAATCGCTCGCGGATATCTTGGCCGTCCCAGCCTCACCGCAGGTCGATTCGTCGCCGACCCCCGTGTGTCGGGAGCGCTCATGTACCGCACGGGCGACGTCGTCCACCGCACCACCTCCGGTTCACTGGTGTTCGACGGTCGCAGCGACAACCAGGTCAAGGTGCGTGGATTCCGTATCGAACTGGACGAGGTCAGCAGCGCTCTGGCAACACATCCCGACGTCGACACCGCGATCACCGTCGTCCACGGCGAGGGCGCCGACGCCCGCTTGATCGCGTACGTGTCGTCGAGAGCGGCCGACACACTCAGCGACAGCGCACTCATCGCCCACGTCGCACGTACCCTCCCGCGACAGATGGTGCCGTCGAACGTCGTCGTGCTCGATCGGTTGCCACTGACGCCCAACGGGAAGATCGATCGTCGGTCACTGCCCGTACCCGACACACCCACGACAGCCCTGACCGCAACGAGGAGCGCCACAACAGATCTGACGACCGCTGCCGAGCGTCGTGTCGCCACGGCGATGGCGGCCGTGCTCGGTGTGCGCGCTGACAGCCTCGGTCCCGACACCGACTTCTTCGAGTCCGGGGGTACCTCGCTGCAGGCGACCACTCTCGCTGCCAGGCTCGGCACCGGCGACGGTCACCGACTGCGCGTTCGCGAGATCTTCGACAACCCGACGGTGCGCGCTCTCGCCACGCTCGTCGGTGAGACCGAGCCGACAGCCACGGCGACGAAGACACCGGTGATCCCCCCGCGTGGCAGTGTCATTCCGATCGCGCCGATGCAGCGTCGACTGTTGTCGCTCGCACGCGCAAACTCCGCGTCGACCGACTACCTGATGCCCTTCACGCTGCGCCTGACCGGCCCCCTCGACCGCCGAGCGCTGCGTGACGCGCTGGTCGATCTCGCGTCGCGGCACGCCGGTCTGCGCACCATCTACCCGCCCGCCTCGGCCGGTGGCCTGCTCATCGGGGCGGAACGGACCATCGGGCACATGCAGCCGCTCGGCTACCGCAGTGACGATGATGCGACCGCGCTGATCACGCACCTGTGTGCCATACCCATCGACATCTCGACGCAGCCTCCCCTGCGCGTGCACGTGCTGACCCGGATCTCCGACGACACCACCGTCGAGCACATCCTGGTTCTCGTCGTGCACCATGTCGCCGCCGACGGCGCGTCGCTGCCGGTGCTGGTCGACGACCTGTCGACGGCATACGCAGAGCGACGTCGGGGGCGCCGGACCGGCTGGCAGGCGGCGTCTTTCGACTATCGCGACTACGCGGCGCTGGCCGCGACGTCTGCACGTCACTCGTCCGGCGGGGACCGACTGGCCTACTGGACGACGGCGTTGGCAGGGGCACCGGCCGACACCGCACCCACACCGATGCGGCCCGTCCGGTCGAGCACCCCCGGCACACCGGACGGCTCCGTCTCCACCGCCGCCTCCATGTCGGCCGATGCCGTGCCGGCCGCCGACTCTGTGTCGGTACCGCTCGACGACGAGCTCCGACGTGCCGTGACGGAGTGTGCCCGCGCGCATTCGACGACACCGTTCACCGTCCTCCACACCGCGTTGTCCACTCTGCTGTACCGCCTCGGGGTCGGCTCGGACGTGGTGATCGGCACACCGGTCGCGAACCGAGTACTGCATGAGGCGCCGGATACCGATTTCGCCCGAGTGGTCGGCATGTTCGTGAACACGGTGGCTCTGCGGACGCGGATCGACGGCTCCGAACCCGTCGGCGAACTGCTCGGTCGGCTGCGCGACGACGACCTCGCCGCGCTCGATCACGGGGACGTTCCGTTCGACGATGTCGTCGCCGCAGTCAATCCCGACCGGTCGGCCGGGGGCCACCCGCTCTTCGACGTCGCGCTGTCCGTCCACGATTTCGGCGCAGACATCGCGCACGGCCGCATCCAGCTCGTCGACGGACTCGTCGGTGAGGTCGGCGAAGTGGGTGCAGCGCAGGCGAAGTTCGCTCTGCAGTTCACTCTCGCGGGCCTGCAGTCATCCCACGCGGCCCTGGAGGTGACGTACGCGACGAACCGCTATCGTCACTGCGAGGCACACGATCTCGCCGTCAGGTTCCTGCGAGTGGTGCGCGCGATCACCACCGACACCGAGCGAGCCGTGGGTGACATCCGCGTCACCGATCCGCTCGAGGTGGCCGACGTCGCACCGGCCAGCGGCCCACGTCCCGGCGAGCCGATGACCTTCGGCGAAATCCTGGACGCAGCCGTGACCCGCGGCCAGGACCACATCGCCGCGACCGACGGCGTCGTCGACATCACCTACCGCGAACTCGACGCCCGCGCGCACCGACTGGCACGCCTACTCCTCGGCCGTGGCATCGGCGGCGGCGCACGACCGGGTTCCGATCCGGAACCGGTGGTGGCCATGGCCATCCCCCGGTCCATCGAGGCGCTGGTGGCGATCTGGGCGATCGTGCGATCCGGCGCGGCGTACGTACCGGTCGATCCGACGTATCCGCCCGAGCGGATTGCGCACATGCTCGCCGACAGTGGCGCGCAGCTCGTCGTCACCGACACCGCGACCCGTGACCGGTTGCCGTCGACCGCACCGGTGATAGCCGTCGACGACGACGCCGTTCTCGCCCGTCTGGCGCGCCAGTCGTCGGCGCCGCTCACAAGCGCCGAGGCCATCCCCGCTCGCCCGGACCAGTTGGCGTACATCATCTACACCTCCGGCTCGACGGGACGTCCGAAGGGTGTGCTCGTGCCGCACTCCGGTTTGCGCGCGGTGCGAGACGAGTTGCGCACCCGTATGTCTCCCGACTCGCGTTCACGAGTGCTGCACTTCGCGTCGCCGAGTTTCGACGCGTCGGTTCTGGAGTTCTTGCTGGCAGCTGCGGGCTCCGCATGTCTGGTCATCGCACCGCCCGACCTGTACGGGGGCGAACCGCTCGCGCGGTTCCTCACCGACAACCGTGTGACGCACGCGTTCATCACACCTGCTGCCATCGCGAGCATGTCGCCGACCGACGTCTCGACGCTGCACTGCCTGGCGATCGGTGGAGAAGCCTTCGGCGCCGATCTCGCCCGGCGGTGGGGCGCGGGCCACCGGGGATCGGGACGTCAGCGCGGATCGCAGAGCCGCCGGGTCATCAACGTCTACGGTCCCACCGAGACCACGGTGATCACCACGGCAAGCGACCCGCTGCGCGCACACGACGAATTGACCATGGGCACACCGAACAACGGCGTGAGCGCACTCGTCCTCGACGCCAGGCTCCACCCCGTTCCGGTCGGTGTCATCGGCGAGCTGTACCTGATCGGTTCGCAGGTGACCCGCGGCTATCACCGTCGACCGGGGCTCACGGCGTCGCGGTACGTACCGGTCCCGATGGTCGCCGGAGACGAGTTCGCCGGCCGTCGCATGTACCGCACCGGCGATCTGGTGCGGTGGACGGTCGACGGGAGACTGTCCTACGTGACGCGCAGCGACAGCCAGGTGCAGGTGCGCGGCTTCCGGATCGAACTCGGCGAGATCGACGACGCGCTCGCCGCGGACCCCCGCGTCGACTTCGCGGTGACCGTCGTCGGCGGCGTCGAGCCCCCGTCCGACCACGCAGCGACAGGCAATGGCGCTCGACTGGACAGTTACGTGACCCTCGTCGGCGATGCCGGAAATTCAGGTATCACCGACGACGAGCTACGACGTGCTGTGGCACAACGCCTTCCGCGCCACATGGTTCCTGCGACGGTGACGATTCTCGACGAGATCCCGTTGACCCCTGTCGGCAAACTCGACCGTGCCGCCCTGCCCGCACCGGTGATCGTGCGGCGTGGCCGAGTTCCGCGACCCGGGACCGAATCGACGATCTGCGAGGTGTTCGCCGAAGTCCTCGAGCTGCCCGTCGACGAGGTCGCCGCGGATGCCAGCTTCTTCGATCTCGGCGGGAACTCCTTGCAGGCAACGACTCTCACCGATCGACTGACGTCGGTGCTCGGCATCGAGATACGCGCCCACCATGTGTTCGCTGCGCCAACAGCCGCCGAACTGGCTGCCGGTCTCGACCAGGCGACGGGTGGGTCGGAGCCGACTGCGGCCACCGACTCCCGCGCTGCGTGGCAGGTACTGATACCACTGCGCACGACGCCCGAGCACTCCACCCCGGTCAGCACACCGCTGTTCGCGGTACACCCGGCGATCGGGCTGTCCTGGGCGTTCGCGTCGTTGCTGCCCCACCTCGAGCCCGGACGTGCCGTCTACGGACTGCAGAATCCCGAACTGTCCGGCCGGCGGGCACCGTCGTCACTGGGCGAGCTGGCCGCGTACTACGCCGAGCAGATCCAGTCGGTACAGCCCACCGGGCCCTACCATCTGCTCGGCTGGTCGCTCGGCGGCCTGATCGCGCAGGAGATCGCGGTCATTCTCGCCGAGAGTGGCGAGCACGTGGCCGATCTGACGATTCTCGATTCCTACGTGCTCTCCGACCGTCCCGATCTCGCCACCGAATCGTCGGTTGCAGAGCTGATGAGCGAATTCGGTATCACCACCACCGATCTCACCGACACGTCCGACGTCGACGCCGCCTGGCATGCGGTACGACACGCGGGTGGTCTTCTCGGTGGGCTCTCGAGAGCGGAGTTCGGTGCGGTGCACCGCGTGTTCGAGAATGCGGGTGCGCTGGCACATCCGTGGCGTCCGCGGGTGTTCCACGGAGACGTCACCTTCGTGTCCGCGACCAGGGCCGCACAGCCCGGCGCACCGGCGGTCGCGGGGTGGCACCCCTACATCGACGGAACGATCCACAACATCGACGTCGACTGCTCACACGCACGAATGCTGTTGCCGGAGAATGTGATCTCCTTTGCCGACGTCTTGTCCCCACGACCGCGTCGAACGGCGCGGCACCACATCGAGAGGAATGACTCATGACCAACCCGTTCGACGACGTCAACGGCGTGTTCCTGGTCCTGGTGAACCACGAGAACCAGCATTCGCTGTGGCCTCGGTTCGCTCCGGTCCCCGCCGGTTGGCGCAGCGTGTTCGGGCCATCCGGCCACGACGAATGTCTGGCCTACGTCGAAAAGAACTGGACCGATCTGCGGCCCGCGAGCCTCATCGAAGCGATGGAAGGGAGCAGTCATGCCGACCGGGCGACACAGGATGACTGATCCCATCGACACCCCGACCACCAACGCGCTGGAATTGCGGGGTGTACGAAAGGTGTTCACCTCCGGCCTCGGGCGGCGCCGACGCATCGTCACGGCCGTGGACCGCCTCGACCTGACGATCCCCGCCGGCACCGTCCACGCCCTCCTCGGCCCGAACGGGGCCGGTAAGACCACCACCGTCCGCATGGTGGCGACGCTGCTGCGTCCCGATGCGGGCACGGTGACCGTCGACGGGATCGACGCGCTGCGCGAACCCGACCGTGCACGCGAGATCATCGGCGTCTCAGGACAATACGCCGCAGTGGACGGAACCCTCACCGGTTTCGAGAACCTACGCATGGTCGCGCAGCTCTACGGCCACCGACGACGCGAAGCGGCCGAACTGGCGCGGGACATGATCACCGACCTCGGACTCGACGACGCCGCCGATCGTCCGATGCGCACCTATTCGGGTGGCATGCGGCGGCGGCTCGACCTCGCGGGAGCGCTCGTCAATCGTCCGCGTCTGGTCATCCTGGACGAGCCGACGACGGGACTCGACCCGCGCGGTCGTCGACAGATCTGGGATCTGATCGCGTCACAGGTGCGCGCGGGTACCACCGTGCTGCTGACGACGCAATACCTCGAGGAGGCCGACACGCTTGCCGACGAGATCACCGTGATAGACCACGGTCGGATTCGTGCACAGGGCAGCGCCGAGCAACTCAAGAACTCGATCACACCGGAGATCCTGACCGTCGAGTTCGACGCCGAACCCACCGGCGCGCAAGCGGTTCTCGTTTCGAGAACGCTCGCCGCGATCGGGGTCGGATCGCCGAACCGGTCGGCCCCCGACCAGTGGTCGGTGCCCGTTGCCGAGGGCGCGCACGACATCCCCGACGTTGTCCGCGCACTCGATGCGGTCGGCACACCGGTACGCAGTGTCTCGGTGGCCGGGCCGACGCTCGACGACGTCTTCCTGCAGCTGACCGACCACGCAGTCGGCACCGACAGCGTGGCCAGACCGACCGACGACGTACGGGAGACCGCTGATGTTCACTGACACCGCCGTCATAGTCGAGCGCAATCTGCTCACGGTTCGACGGATTCCCACGCTGCTCGTCAGCGCGACGATCCAGCCACTGATGTTCGTGTTCCTCTTCGCCTACGTGTTCGGTGCCACGTTCGGTGGACACTCCTACCGCGAATACCTCATGGCCGGGATCTTCACGCAGACAGTCGTGTTCAACGCCGCGTTCACCACGGTCGGGCTCGCGAACGACATGTCGGACGGGATCATCGATCGACTCCGTTCGCTGCCGATGTCGCGGCTCGCAGTCATCGCCGGTCGGGTCGGATCGGACATGCTCCTCGGCCTCGTCGGTCTCGCGGTCATGGTCGTCAGTGGTCTCGTCATAGGCTGGCGGATACACGGTTCGATGACCGATGCGGCGATAGCGTTCGGGGTGATCGTGTTGTTCGCGCTCGCGATGGCATGGGTGGGAGCGGTCACCGGACTGACGGCGCCGAATGTCGAAGTGGCACAGAGCATCGGATTCCTGTGGATGTTTCCCGTGACGTTCTTGTCGTCGGCGTTCATCTCCGCGGCCAGTCTGCCGGGGCCGTTACGGACTGTGGCGGAGTGGAATCCGGTCACAGCCGTGGCAACCACGAGCCGTGAACATCTCGGCAACGGCGCACCACGAGACTTCGTGCCCCCGTCGGGCTGGGTCGCCGAGCACGCCCTCGGCTATTCGATCGGCTGGAGCACCGCCATCCTCGCCGTGTGCATGCCGTTGTCGCTGATGCTCTACCGTCGCGCGGCGAGCAGATGAACCCGGCCCGAAGCGACCGAGCCGTACCTGACACGGCACGACACCGTATGGGCCGAATCGCCACACAGACAACGCGGCGTGGCTACCGTGGTGGGGTGACATCCGGCCACGCCTCGACGGGAGACGGCGACGATCGTCCCGCGGGCGCCACGTCGGAAGCGGGCGCACTGCGCGAACTGTTGTCGGCATCGGCCGGCGGTGATCGGGCAGCATTCGGTCGGCTCTACGACCTGACCAGCGCGCGGATATACGGACTGGCATTGCGCGTGATCCGCGACGTCCACTACGCGGAAGAGGTCGTGCAGGAGTCCTACCTCCAGTACTGGCAGAAGGCAGGCGAGTATCAGCCGTCGCGCGGTTCGGTGATCACGTGGATGATGACGATCGCTCATCGCCGGGCCGTCGACCGGGTGCGCACCGAGGAACTGCAACAGCGCAAGGCCGCAGAGTACGGCGCGGGCAACGTGAGCACCCCGCACCCGATTCCGCTCGAGGTGGTCGTCGACCGCGAGGAGACCCGCGAGCTGCGTACGTGCCTCGACCGACTGACAGAACTCCAGCGCGCCAGCATCGAGATGTCGTACTTCAACGGCATGACCTATCCCGAGGTCGCGGCGATCACCTCCACGCCGCTGCCGACGATCAAGTCGCGCATCCGCGACGGTCTCCGTCGTCTCAAGAAGTGTTTGCACGGTGATGGCGATGGCTGACACCGAGTGGCTCGACGACCACATCGAGTTGTACGCGATCGACGCGCTCCCGCCCGCCGAGAACGAACGTGTGCGCCGGGAACTCGACGATCTCAGCCCCGTCGAGCTACGGATCTACCGCGCCCGCATCACCGACGTCCGGTCTGCGGTCACCGACCTGGCGAGCGGATTCGCGCTGGCCGCACCGACAGAGCTGCGCGAGACGGTTCTCGATCGGGTGTTCACCGCCGACAGCGCCCCCGACCACGCAGCCGAGATCGGCACCGACCGGGACCCCGACAGCGACTCCGGCCCCGGTGACGACTCCGGCCCCGGCGCCGACGGGACGTCGACCGTCGTCGCGCTCGACCACGCCAGAAACCGCCGCCGACGCGTCTCACTCGCAGTCGGAGCCGCAGCGGTCACGGTGGCGGTCGCGCTCGGCGCGGGTGTACTGATCGGACGGTCCACAGCGCCGGAGTCGACGCCGTCGACGACGACCGCCCAGCAGGTGTCCGACATCCTCGCCGCTCCCGACGCACGGTCGACGGTCTCGCCGCTGGCCGACGACCGGGGCACAGTGACCGTCGTGAGCTCGAAGTCGGCCAACCGCGCAGTTGCGCTGCTGCGTGACCAGCGCAATCGTCTCGCGGCAGACCAGACATTCCAACTCTGGCTGATCGGCAAGTCCGACAAACCGGTGTCGGCAGGTCTCGCGGACGGCGCGGGAGCGGGAGCGCCGGTGGTCATCGACGCGCTCGACGCTTCGCGGGTTCTGGCGGTGACCATCGAGCCACAAGGCGGATCCCCGCAGCCGACGAGCGCTATTCTGACCCAGGTTCCGTTGTAACGTCGGCGCACGGGTGGCGCGTCATACGGTACTCAGAGACGTCGGGTTCGCCGTTGACTGCGACCCCGGACCGCCGATACCGATCGCAGGAGAATGATGCGTCGACAGCACTTGATCTGGCTGATCCTGGGACTCACGCTCGCCGCGTTCCTGGGAACGACGACGCCGGCGCAGGCAGCGCCGACGTCGAGCATCGTGAGCTCAACCGATGACTCCCCCCAGCAGGTCACCCTCATGGTGCACAGTGCGTCGATGGACCGCACCATCCCGGTCACGGTGTTGACCCCGAAGAATCGCACGCGACCGGCTCCCGCTCTCTATCTGCTCAACGGCGCAGGCGGCGGGGAGGATTCGGCCACCTGGAACGCCCGCACCGACTACAAGAAGTTCTTCGCCGACAAGAACGTCTACGTCGTGACCCCGATCGGCGGCGCCTTCTCGTACTACACCGACTGGCAACGCGACGACCCTGTCCTCGGCCGCAACAAATGGCAGACCTTCCTCACAAGAGAACTGCCACCGTTGATCGACAAGCGTTTCCCGACCACCGGAAAAGTGGCGGTCGCAGGGATCTCGATGGCCGGCACCACGGTGTTCAATCTCGCCCTCGCTGCGCCGGGGATGTATCGCTCGATCGCCGCATTCAGCGGCTGCGCACGTACAAGCGACCCCGTCGGCCAGCAGTACATCCGCTTCGTTGTCGAGAACCGCGGCGGCGGCAACATGACCAATATGTGGGGCCCGCTCAACGGCCCGGGTTGGCGCGCAAACGACCCCCTACCTCAATGCGGCGAAGCTTCGCGGCACCAAGGTCTACATGACCGCGGGCACAGGACTTCCCGGTAAGCACGAACAACTCTCGGACCCTGGAATCGACGGTGACCAATTCGCCCTGGGCAACCAGGTGCTGCTCGGCGGCGCGATCGAATTCGGCATCGACCAGTGCACACGCCAGATGGCGACCCGTCTCGCCCAACTCGGCATTCCTGCACAGGTCAATCTGCGTCCCGTCGGCACCCACTCGTGGGGCTACTGGCAGGACGACCTACACCAGACCTGGCCGTCGATCGCTCGCGATATCGGGGCGTGAGACGCAGAGGGTGACAGGCTCGGCGCCCACGACGTCGGGGGCACCGATACGTCACCAGAGGTCGAGACTGGTGTAACCGTCCTGGAGCGCGGGCGAGCAGGTGGGTCTTGGTCGGTGCGGGCCGGCCGGCCGCTGTGTACTTGGTGCGGATTCGCGCGAGATGGGTGCTCACCGTCGACGCCGAGATGAACAGTTCGGCGGCGGCGTCCTCTTTCGACTCGGCACGCAGCCAGGTCAACAGCACCTCCACCTCGCGACGCGACAGCACGGGCCTGCGCGACGCATCCGCCTCGTGGCCGTGGCGGTAATCGTCCATCCTGGCGATCTGAGTGGGGACGACTGCACGCGACACCCCGCCCCGATCAGACGAGATGGTGTGCGCAGGCACAGGTGCTACTCCCCCACGGGGCACACTGGCCTCAGGAACTACGGTCACGAGTACGTCCTTCTACATAATGTCTTCACGACACCGATCCCCGACACTCAGCAAATGATAAGGATCGACTCTGACATATCGGTAGTCCCTTAAATGGGGTCTTTGTTGCATGTGCAACCACCGCCCCCTGAGAAGGTCCTCGATGCCACGTTCTCGCCCCCGCTCATCAGGCGATATGCAAAACTGGAACACGTTCTCATCGGCTCGAGATGCTGAACGTTCCGGTTCTGCGAAAGGCGGCCCATGCCCTCCCCATCGACCCACTCCGTTCTCGGCACGACGGTGACGATGCCCGTCGAGATCAGGGACGCGCGGTGCGTCGCAGCGGGCTTCACCGCCGATGCCGATGCGATGGCGAGCATCATCAACACGTCCGGCGCCGACGGACTGCGTCCGCTTCGGCTACGTCCGGGCCGTGGTGTCGTGATGCTGGTCTTCGTCGACTATGTCGACGGAGACCTCGGGCCGTACAACGAATTCGGCGTGTGTCTGCTCGTCGAGGATCCCGCGACGCCCGCATCACCCCTGCGCGCGCTCGGATCGATAGCGCGCGGTGACGCGCACGCCCTCATCCACCGACTGCCCGTCGACGGCGAGTTCACACGCGAAGCGGGGCGCGGGATCTGGGGCTTTCCCAAATTCCTCGCCGACTTCGACGTCGATCACGACGGTTCGCGCAAGCGTGCCAGCGTCGCGGAGGACGGCAGGCTGATCGCGTCACTCGAGACCGCCCCCGGTATTCCGGTGCCCGCGGCGTCGGGCGCCACCGATCTCACGGCGTATTCCTGCCTCGACGGCCAACTCAGGTCGATTCCCTGGCGCCTCGGCTCCCTGCGTGGAGTTCGCGCCCGTGTCGGCGGCGCCGGACTGATCCTCGGCGGACATCCGATCGCCGACGAATTGCGCGGTCTCCGGCTGAGCAGGCACGCACTGATGACGATGTCGGTGGACCACCTTGCCATGACGTTCGGCGACGCCACAGACCTCTGACCGGGCGCGGGCCGGTCATCTGCCCGTTGGTTCATAGACTGGCGTCATCAGCCCCGACGGTCGGAGACGCACACACCATGAGCAACCTGGAAACGCACCCCACAGAGATCGACTGCCGGACCGACGTCGAGAACGCCGATCCCGATCACGACGGAACGCTCCGTGTCGAGGTCCTGACCGCGCGTGATGTGCCACTGGGAGGCCCGCGGGCGATGACCGTGCACCGCACGCTTCCGCAACGCGAGCGTTCGCTGATCGGCGCCTGGTGTTTCGCCGACCACTACGGGCCGGACGACGTCTCGGTGACCGGCGGAATGGACGTCCCACCCCACCCGCACATCGGACTACAAACGGTCAGTTGGCTTTTCACCGGCGAGATCGAGCACCGCGACACCATGGGAAATGTCGCGATGGTACGTCCCGGCGAGCTGAATCTGATGACCTCGGGACATGGAATCGCCCACACCGAGGTGTCGACACCGGACACCACGGTGCTGCACGGTGTGCAGTTGTGGGTCGCGCTCCCCGCGGATGCCGCGAACACCGGGCGCGATTTCGCCCACTACGTACCGCCCACCGTCACCGTCGGTGAGGTGAGCGCGCTGGTCTTCCTCGGCACCCTCCTCGGCGATACCTCCCCGGTCGAGACCTTCACACCGCTGGTGGGCGCCGAACTGCGAATCCCCTCGGGAGCGGAGATCACCATCGACATCGACCCTGCCTTCGAACACGGATTCCTCGTCGATTCCGGCCGGGTCACCATCGTCGACTCGTCGGCGGGCCCACTCGAACGGACGGAGCTGGGGTACCTCGGAACCGGCGCCGAGACAGTCACGCTTGCCAATCGCGGTGACGATCGAGCACGAGTCATCGTGTTGGGCGGCGCGCCGTTCGACGACGACATCATCATGTGGTGGAACTTCGTCGGCCGCACGCACGAGGAGATCGTGGCAGCGCGCGAGGAGTGGATGGCCCACAGTGACCGCTTCGGCCAGGTACAGGGCTACACCGGTGAAATACAGCATCTGCCCGCCCCCACACTGCCCGGGACACGACTACGCGCCCGGGAGAACACTCCCGGGCGCGCATAGTCTTTCGGTTTCCGCCGTCTGTCGATCCCGCTTGTGTCGATCCCCGGCTTCGGCGGATCCGACACGCCGAGCGGTCAGTCGCCCGCCAGTAGGCGCGCGAAGTTGGCGATGCCCGCTTCTTCGCCCGCGTGCGCGCGCTGCTCCGCGTGATCGGGCTCGGATGTCTGCGGCGTGGCAGCCCGTGCGCTCGATCCGACCGTCAGCAATGCCGCCAATTGTGTTGCGGCGCGGTGGATTCTGTCTGTCAGAGTCGCGGTGTCACCCGATGTACCAGCCCAGTCCTCCGATGCCGCGTAGACCCCGGTCGGTACGACCACGGTGCGCAGATAGCTGAACAACGGGCGCAGCGCGTGGTCGAGGACCATCGAATGACGTGGGCTGCCGCCGGTCGCCGCGATCAGCACCGGCTTGCCTGCCATCGTGTCGACATCCACGAGGTCGAAGAACGACTTGAACAGTCCTGAGTACGAGGCGTTGAACACCGGAGTGGCGACGATCAATGCGTCGGCGTCCTGCACGGCACGAACGGCGTCTCCGGCTGCCCCGCCGGCAAAACCCGTTGCCAGCGAACGGCCTACGTCAACGGCCAGATCGCGCAGATCGATGACCCGCACGTCGACCGACAGACCATGAGACTGCAGTACGGCGACGGCGTCGTCGGTGAGCCGGTCGACGAGCATCCTCGTCGACGACGGCTCGCTGAGTCCGGCGTTCACCGCAACCAGGGTCACCGAGTTCATGCGTTCACCTGTGCTTCCTGCTCCGCCTCGGCCAGGCTCTGCGCGTCGCGGGCCGCGACGAGCGACTGATGCGTCGGAGCGTCCGGAACGTCTGCGGGGCGACCCTCCGCGAATCCCTTGCGGAGTTCGGGGAGCACCTCGCCGAGTTCATCGAGCTGTTCGAGGACGGTCTTCAGCGGCAGGCCGGCGTGGTCGACGAGGAACAGCTGGCGCTGGTAGTCACCGAACGTCTCGCGGAAGGAGAGCGTGCGGTCGACGAACTCCTGCGGGCTGCCGACCGTGAGCGGTGTCTCGCGGGTGAAGTCCTCGAGCGACGGCCCGTGCCCGTAGACCGGCGCGTTGTCGAAGTAGGGCCGGAACTCCCTGACCGCATCCTGCGAGTTCTTCCGGATGAAGAACTGACCACCGAGACCGACGATGGCCTGGTGGGCCTTGCCGTGGCCGTAGTGCTCGTAGCGCTCGCGGTAGAAGTCGATCAGCCGCTTGGAATGCTCGGCAGGCCAGAAGATGTGGTTGGCGAAGAAGCCGTCGCCGTAGTAGGCGGCCTGTTCTGCGATCTCCGGGCTCCGGATCGACCCGTGCCACACGAACGGCGCGACGTCGTCGAGCGGGCGCGGCGTGGACGTGAACGACTGCAGCGGGGTCCGGAACTTGCCCTCCCAGTTGACGACGTCCTCGGTCCACAAGCGATGCAGGAGGTGGTAGTTCTCGATGGCCAGCGGGATTCCCTGACGGATGTCCTTGCCGAACCACGGGTACACCGGCCCGGTGTTACCGCGACCGAGCATCAGGTCGACGCGACCGTCGGCGAGGTGCTGCAGCATCGCGAAGTCCTCCGCGATCTTGACCGGGTCGTTGGTGGTGATCAGGGTCGTCGCGGTGGACAGCTGCAGCGTGCTGGTCTGCGCTGCGATGTAGGCCAGCGTCGTCGTCGGCGACGACGAGAAGAAGGGCGGATTGTGATGCTCACCGAGGGCATAGACGTCGAGGCCGATGTCCTCGGCCTTCTTGGCGATCGCCACCGATGCCTTGATGCGCTCGTGCTCTGTCGGCTCGACTCCCGTCGTCGGGTCGGCCGTGATGTCGCTGACGGAAAACAGTCCGAACTGCATTGTCATGCCTCCTGGAATGACGGATACGAAACCTTTCACTGGCCATAACCGGACCAGAGTCCGCTTAATTCCCCGCCGACGGTACCGCAGGAATCCTCCCGAGGCAGGCCGGACACCGTGGGTTAGTGTGTCCTTACAATCGCGTCGTCAATCAATCGCGGCGTCGACCACTCACGTCGTCAGGAGTAGCAATGAAGCTTCGGAAGTCTCTCGCGGCCGCCATGATCGCGGGCGCCGCCCTTGTCGCGGTTGCGGGCTGTTCGGATTCGGACAGCGCCAGCGACACCGTGGCCAGTGCCACCAGCAAGGTCACCGAGGCGACCAGCCAGGCAGCCGCAGCGATCGCGGGACTGACCAACTCCGACGCCCAGGACATCCTGCGCAAGGCAGTGGACTCGAACACCTCGTCCGACGATCTCGAGAAGGTCGTGGACACCAGCAACCCTGTCACCAAGACCGCGATCCAGGCCTACGCCAAGGGCGCCTCGGCCGCCGGCTACGGACCCGACGTCTACACGGTGACCGAGGTCAAGAAGACCGGCGACGACAAGGCCGACGCGAGCGTCGAGGTGAAGAGCCCGCACTCCTCGAACCCGGCCAACATCACGCTCTCGTACGTGAAGGTCGACGGCGACTGGAAGCTCTCGGGCGACGCCGTCACGCAGCTGAGCTCGATGATGGGCCAGCACGGGGGCTGAGTCCCGCTCGTCGGGCAAGATCCAATCGCCCCAATGCAACGCGACTGCGCCGTCCCACGTACAGCGGGGCGGCGCAGTCGGCATCTGCGTGGAGGGTGGGGGAGCGACTGACCGACGTCAGCGCGGTTCTCGCCGCGGAGGTCACGACACACAGGTCGGTAGACTCGTCGCGAGGAGGGCCGATGCGTACCGAACACCCGACCGCACCGATCGAACCGACGCTCACAGATCGCTACCAGCGGTGGCCGTCGTCGAACGATCTCGACTCGATGTCTCTGCCCTGTCCCCCCGGGGCCGGCACGGAGCCGGACGACACGGCCCGCACCACACCACGTACCCGAAGCCGTGCCCATCGTGTGCCGGTCACCGGACTGCGCGACACGAGCAGAGATGCTCCGATCCCCGAGGTCGGCGACTACTGGGATGTCGCGCACGGTGATCGCGTCAGGTACGACCCCGTCGCACTCACCCCGTCGCGGGTCGCCCCGATCCGCCTACTGCCGCACAACACTCGTCCCGCACCCCTGGCGACGGCGTCGCTGGTGACCGCGCTGGCGGCATTGCCACTCATCCCGGTGCTCGGGATCGGCGGCGTTGCGGGTGTGCTGTCGATAGCGCTCGGAGCCGCGGGCGTTCGCCAGATCAACCGTCAGCAGGGCCGCTACCACGGGAGTGCGCGGGCGATCACCGGCATCGTGTTCGGGACGATTGCGACCCTCATCGGCATGCCGATTTTGTTACTCGTGTTGCTGGTGGCCGGCGTCTGATGCTCGGCAAGCGGTGCGAGGGGCTCTTACCGTCCACCGCAGGCGATCAGCCGGCGACGCGTAGATGTCCGCTTGACGGTGGCAGGTGGCGCGCAAGCCACTCGATGATCTGATCGACGATCATCCCCTGCTCGTCGGGGCTTTCGAGTGCTGCGACGGCGGGGATGGTGTGCATGATCGCTGCGTACAGCGCGGACTCGCGCGACATTCCGTGCTTCTCGACGACGGGAGCGTAGGACGCGATCGCGTCGTCGAGTCCTCCGTAAGTGACCACATCGTCTGCAATGCGCACGGCGGGCAGCCACGGCGTCACTCTGGCCCGCGACTGGATGTCACTCAGCAAATCGTCCATCAACCGCTCCCCCACGGAACACTGTCTTGGCATTTCGATCACCGTCTCCCTGCCGAGCGGCAGCTCAACGATTTGTCAAGCATCCCTCGCTCATAACGAATTGAAAACCAGGCAGGTCATTATGTGACTCAGATTACAGTAGTCTGACCAGCCGACATATGAACAGGTTAACTTCAGTGACGGGCGTTATCGGGTGGGGTTGTTGATGCTGGAGTGAAAGTGAGACTGCGGCGTTACCTTGACAGACTGGGTATGGTCGCCGCCCTCAGCGCACGCAGACCGTTGATCACTGTCCTGCGGTGTCGTCGCCTCCGGAGTTCTGGGCAGCGGCCTTGTCGGCCTCCATCGCCTCGATCAAACTCTTGGGTCGCAGGTCGGTCCAGTTCTGTTCGACGTACTCCAGGCACGCAGCGCGAGAGTCTTCGCCGAACACCTTGGTCCAGCCTGCAGGAATGTCGGCGAATGTCGGCCAGAGCGAGTGCTGGTTCTCGTCGTTGACCAGCACGAAGAAGCGACCGTTCTCGTCGTCGAAGGGGTTGGTCATGGGTTGCCCTTTCTAGCATTCAGATAGCACTTATTAGTACAGCCTAATGAGATCCGGTCCGACCGGTTTTCCCTGCGCCCTTCCGGCTTCCCTGGCCGGAAGCAAACGCTCAGAAGTGTAGCGCGTCATTCACTGCCGTCCGCCCATCGCAATGCTGTCTCGAGTTCGGGGCCGATGACAGCCAGCGCGGCCTCGTCGGCGAGACCTAAATGGTGGGTGTCGATGTCGACGTTGCGAATCTGCCCGGTGACATACGGCCGCCACGCCTCGGCGACGATGGCTGGGTCGTCTTTGTCCGCGGTCGCGGTGAAGACGAGCATGTCTCCCACGAACGTCGACGGACGGAATCGCGCGACGACTACTTCTGCCGCGGCGAAGCTCTCCATGATGCGACCCACCTGGTCATCCTCGATCAGGCCCATCCCCGACAACTGCGCGCGTACGATCTCGGCGACCTGATCGGGCGTGGCCGCCGTCACGTCGGCGCCGAGATCAAACAAGTCACGCCAGCCGCCGAGGATGTCGGCGACGAGCTCTCCGTCCGGTTCTGCAGCGTGGCCCGTCTCCGTCGAATGCTCGTCCGATTCCAGGGGACGGGCGTCCATGACGCCGAGAAACGCCACATGTTCACCCTCGTCTTGCAGGGTGGTCGCCACCGCATCGGCCAGCACGCCGCCAACCGACCAGCCAAGGAGATGGTAGGGACCCGTCGCCCTGACCCGACGGATCTCGTCGACATAGCGTCGAGCGATCTCCTTCGCGTCGCTGTTGATCGCCTCGCCGGTCACGACGTACGGATCCTGCACGCCGTAGATCGGCCGATCAGTAAGATACGGTGCAAGTCCGCCGTAGAACCAAGCGAGCCCACCCGCGGGATGGATACAGAACAACGGTGGCCGCGTACCCTGTGTCCTCAGCGGCAACAAGACCGAGCCGACAGAGCGATCCCCCGCCTCCACTGCTCTCGCAATGCCACGGACTGTCGGATCACGGAAAAGCGATACCAACTCGATGTCGAAACCACATGTCTCGCGCAGGCGCGCCACCAACCGGGTCGCGGACAGCGAGTTGCCTCCGAGTTCGAAGAAGCTCGTGGTCGCCGAAACGTGCGGTGCCTCGAGGATCTCCGCCATGATCTCGGCGACCGCCAGCTCGGTTTGTCCCTCGGGGGCCACGTAATCGCCGACAATCGCGTCGGGTTCCGGCAGCGCTCGGCGGTCCAGCTTGCCCACCGGCGTGAGTGGCAGTTCATCGAGTACCGTGACCGTGTCCGGAACCATAAAACCCGGAAGTCTTTGTCCTGTAAACGCTTTCAGAGAATCGGTGTCCAACCCGGGATCGCTGACCACATACGCTGCCAGCGCGGTCGTCACGATCCCGCCGACGCCGACGACCACTACCGACCGCACGCCGGGGAAGCTACCGATCACGGACTCGATCTCACCCAGTTCCAGGCGCAGGCCACGCAGTTTGACCTGGGTGTCGCTGCGGCCGAGATAGTCGACAGCGAGTTCGTCGCCGACCCTGCGCCATCGCACCAGGTCGCCCGTTCTGTACATCCGCTCGCCAGGCCGCCCGAATGGGTTGGCCACGAATCGTTCCGCGGTCAGGCCAGGGCGATCCAGGTAGCCC
Source organism: Gordonia otitidis NBRC 100426 (assembly GCF_000248075.1). Lineage (GTDB taxonomy): Bacteria > Actinomycetota > Actinomycetes > Mycobacteriales > Mycobacteriaceae > Gordonia > Gordonia otitidis. The sequence goes on from NZ_BAFB01000076.1 coordinate 66,347, forward strand.
CGGGACAATGCGCCGCCGCTGACATACAGTTCCCCGACGACTCCCTCGGGCACCGGTTGCAGTCGCGAATCCGCCACGACCAGGCCAACACCCGCCAGTGGACCTCCCAGCAGCACCGGTTCGCCCGCGTCCATCGGCTGCCCGATCGTCACGCCAATAGTCGTCTCTGTCGGCCCGTAGAGGTTCTGCACACGATGCACCGGCGCCCACCGGTCCACCAACAACTGCGGAACCGCCTCGCCCCCCGCATAAACCGTGTGGAGGGTGGGCAGGGCAGACGGTATGAGCGTCGAGAGTACCGACGGCGTCAGGAATGTGTGAGTGATGCCGTGCCTGATCATGTAGTCCTGCAACTCGATTCCACCGACCGCGCTCTGCGGGCGGTACACGAGTGTGCCGCCGGACATCGTGGCGAGCAGATATTCGAGGACGGACGCGTCGAAGCTCGGTGAGGCGAAACCGAGCACCCGGGCCGCGGGATCGGCATCAGCGCGTCGTATCTCCTCGGTGCCGAAATTCGCCAGTCCGGAGTGCGTGACGGCGACTCCCTTCGGACGACCAGTGGAGCCCGAGGTGTAGATGACGTAGGCCACGTTGTCGACGCGTATCGGAGCGGCGCGGTCAGCGTCGGAGAGAGGACCGTCACCGAACGAACCGATCCCGGCCTGGACTTCCTCCGAATCTGTAGCGATCCAGATGAATTCGGTCGAGGAAGGCAGGCCGTCGACATGTGCGAGTCCGAAGTGGGCTCCGGAATCGGCGATCATCGCCGAGACTCGCTCGGCCGGATAGCCCGGATCGATCGGAACGTAACCCGCGCCCGTCTTGGCGACGGCCCAGATCGCGGTCAGCAATTCGGTCGATCGGTTGAGTGCCAACGCTACGAGCGTCTCCGGGCCCGCGCCACGTGCGATGAGCCAACGCGCCAACCGGTTCGACTCCCTGTCGATTTCGGCGTAGGTGAGCTGACTGTCGTGGGAATCGACGACAGCGACATGGGACGGCCACCGACGTGCCGCCTCGGCGAAAATGTCGGGAAGAAGTACCGCGGGAGTGGCGGAACCTCCGGTCACCGTCGCGGGCTCGACCGCGTCGGCCAGCGCCACACCGCCGACCCCAACCGTCGGTGTCGCGGTGACCTCGTCGAGAATCCGGACGAGTTGCCGTGCGAATCGTTCCACGGTCGCCGGGCGGAACAAGTCGGTTGCATAGATCACCGATCCCCCCCAATCGCCCTCCGGCGCAGGAGATACACCCACCAGGAGGTCGACTTTCGCCGAAACCGATTCCGTGGGCATCGGGCTGATCGTCAGCTCACCGACGGTTGTGGAGTCCAGGTCCGTTCCGGCCAGTTCGACGCTGGTAGCCCCGTCAACGGTCAACCACACCTGAGCCAGGGGCGCGAACGCCTCCGACCGAACCGGGCCGACTGCGTCGACCACCGTCTCGAACGGCACGTCACCGTGCGCGAAGGCGTCGAGGTCCGTCTGCCGCACCCGATCGAGAAGATCCGTGAAGCTCTGCTCGGGCACGACCGCTGTCCTCAGCACCAGAGTGTTGACGAACATACCGATCAGTGGTTCGAGCTCACGTCGGTCACGCCCGGCGATCGGCGTGCCGATCGCGAGGTCGTCGGTTGCCGACAAGCGTGCGAGTAGAACGGCGAGCGCGGCATGGAGAACCATGAACGGCGTCATCCGGTGACTTCGTGCGACCTCCTCGACGCGTCGAGCCACATCGGCGGGGATCACGAAGTCGGTTCGCGCACCACGTCCCGTCGCGATCGCCGGCCGTACGGTATCGGTCGGGAGCTCCAACACGTCCGGCAGTCCTGTGAGTTGATTGCGCCAGAACGCCAGTTGCCTGCCGATGATGGACTCGGGGTCGGCGGGATCTCCGAGCACGTCATGCTGCCAGATTGCGTGGTCGGCCACCTGCACGTCGAGATCCGGCAGACCAGCGGGATCACCCGCCACCCGCTGCGCATAGGCGGTCACGAGATCACCGACGAGTGGGCGCAACGACTCGCCGTCGGAAGCGATGTGGTGCAGCACGAGCGCGAAGACATACCCACCGTCGCCGGTGTCGAGCAGACGTGCCCGGATCGGCCACACCGTCGAGAGGTCGAATCCCGCTGTGGCCGCCCATTCGATGTCGTCGCCGGTGGTGGCCGCAGCAACGTCGAGCATTGACGGAATGCGTGACACGTCATGGACTCGTTGGAATGGGACACCCGCAGAAGCGGGGAAGGTGGTGCGCAACACCTCGTGTCGCGCGACGACGTCGGCAACAGCTCCCCACAGCGCATCAACGTCGAGCACACCGGTCAGCCGCATGACAAGCGGGATGTTGTAAGAACCGGACGTGGGGTCGAACCGGTTGATGAACCACATTCTGGTCTGTGCGTGTGACAGCGGTATCTCGTCAGGCCGTGACTCCGCGCGGACCACGGCGGGTAGTGTGCCGCCGCGTCCGATGGTGGACGCGAGCGTGCGCACCGTCCCCGCCTCGAAAACGTCGCGGATGGTCACGTCCACGTCGAATGCGTCGGTCGCCCGCGCCGCGATACGCATCGCCGACAGCGAGTTACCTCCGACGTCGAAGAGCGAAGCGTCCGCCGAGACCCCATCGGTGCCGAGTACTTCATCGAAGATCGCCGCGAGCCTTTCCTCGGCCGGGCCCGTCGGGGCGACGTGATCGACCGCAGCGATCTGCGGCTCGGGCAACAGTCGGCGCGCAACCTTGCCGGAATTGTTCAACGGCATTTCGTCGAGCAGAACCCACGCGGTGGGCCGCATGTATTCGGGCAACGAACGCGCGAGTTCGTCGTCGACGAGACGCATGTCCACCGATGCAGGTGTCACGTAACCGACGAGTTGTTCACCGGCGCCAGCGTTGCGAACCGCGGCGGCGGCATTGACGACGCCGGGACACGACGTCAGGACCGCCTCGATCTCCCCTAGTTCGAGGCGCTGCCCACGGAGTTTGACCTGGAAATCGTTGCGCCCCAGATATTCGAGCTCACCCCGGGCGTTCCAGCGCACACGATCTCCCGTGCGATACAGCCGACTCCCGACTGGTCCGAACGGATCCGCCACGAATCGAGCCGCAGTGAGATCTGATTGACCGGCGTAACCGCGCGCCACCTGCACGCCGCCGATGTACAGTTCGCCGGGCACCCCCTCGGGCACCCACTGCAACCACGAATCGAGAACATAGGTCCGGACGCCTCTCGCGGGAGGGCCGATCGGCACGATGTGCGAACCCTCGTCCACACGCACCACACTGGTCGCGACCTCCAGCGTGGTTTCGGCCGGTCCGTAGAGGTTGACTATCGATGCCCCGACGAACGTCTCCTGCGCGGCCTTCGCCACGGCAGGCGTCAACGCCTCGCCTCCGGACATGACGACGCGCAGTGCGTGGGAATCGGCAAGTCGCATACCGACTTCTTCGACGAACGCCGCGAGCACCGACGGAACGAAGTGAACGACGGTGACCGCTTCGCGTATCAAGAGATCGGCGAGATACCTGGCGTCAGCGTGCCTTCCAGGCTCTGCGACCACGAGCGTGCCACCCACGACGAACGGCATGAACAGTTCCGTCACCGAGGGGTCGAAGGTTATCGGCGTCTTCTGAACGAACACGTCTGTTTCCTTGAGCGTGAGTTCGTCTCGGGCACTCTCGAAGCGATTGACGACCGACCTGTGCGAAACTGTGACGCCTTTGGGTACGCCCGTGGACCCGGAGGTGAACAGGGTATAGGCGGGGTTGTCCGCGTGCAGCGTCTCGCATCGTGGCGGTTCGAGAGCCTCGTTCGACCGGGGAAGCGCTCCGCTGCAGTCGATCTCGACGAGGCCGACGAGATCACCGAGTGTCTCGCGCACATCCCCCGAACCCGGCCCCACGAGCGCCACGCGTGCGCCGGTCGCACTCACCGTGTCGTGGATTCGGTTCTCGGGTGCGCTCGGATCCATAGGCACATAGCACCCGCCGGCGGCGACCACAGCATGCGCGGCAACGACCAATTCCACCGACCGCTCCACGGCCACCACCACCGCCACTTCGGGGCCGACGCCTCGATCCCTCAACCGGTCTGCATACGCCCGCACCCATGTCCTGAACTCCGTGTACGAGACGCGACGGCCTGCGAATACCAGGGCGGTGGTTTCGACGTCGTCGGCGATCGTCAACAACTCAGTCATCGTGAGGCTCTCCTGTCGACGCATCTGATCCTCCCGATGAACGCGACCTCGGCAAGCCGTCCACCCGTGTGAGGCGACGGAGGGTGCCGTCCGTGACCGGCGGTCCCCCGTCCGACCATTGCGCCAACTGCTGCCGCTCCTGTTCATCGATCAGCGGGGCCAGTGCGACCGGAGCATCGGGATCCGCGGTCAGCGCTGCGAGCATCGTGACGAGTTTGGCTGCCATGTCGCGAACCCGCTTCTCGTCGAACAGATCAACCGCGTAGAGCAACGATCCGGTCCAGTCGCCGTCCTCGGCGGCGTGCACCTCTACCGTGACATCGACCTGCGCGGGCACGAAGTCGACAGCAATCGGCTCGACGCCCAGACCGCCGGTGTCGTCGGCCGCAATCGCCGGTGCGGGCTCGGTGAACGCCAGCATAACCTGCGCGAGGGGCGCGAACGACTGAGAGCGTGTGGGGTTGACCCGTTCCACCACGGACTCGAACGGAACGTCGGCATGTGCGAAGGCACCCAGGTCGGTCGCGCGTACCCCTGCCAACACGTCACGGAACGAGAAGCCGAGCGACAAGCGCGTCCGGAGGACGAGAGTGTTGACGAACATCCCGACGAGCGGGTCCAGCACGGCACGGCCGCGGCACGCAACCGGCGTCGACACCACGACGTCGTCGGTATCACCGAGTCGAGCGAGCAGCACCGTCAGCGCGCTATGGATCACCATGAACGGGGTGGCGCCCGCCTCGCTTGCCAAAGCGGTCACTCGGGCAACGATCGGTGCGGGGAGGTCGAAATCGACACGCGCCCCCACATGGGTTGCGACCTCGGGGCGCGGGCGATCGGCAGGCAACTGTAGGACATCCGGCACATCGCTCAACTGCTTCTCCCAGAAGCGTAGTTGCGTCCCTGCCACGGATGCGTCGTCATCCGGACTCCCCAGCACCTCGTGCTGCCAGATCGCAAAATCGGCGAACTGCACAGCCAGCGGGGGGAATTGAGGTTCGTTGCCTGCTCGTCGGGCCGCGTAGGCAATGGCGAGATCTCCGATCAGCGGTGCCATCGACTCGCCGTCGGCGACGATGTGGTGCAGGACGGCCGCGAACAACAAAGACCCGTCGCCCTGCCTGCACACCCTGATCCGCCACGGGGGTGCGACTGTGCTGTCGAAACCCGTCCCGGCAGCCTCGGCGATCTGCGCGGCGCTGCCCACAGTGGCCCAATCGGGCGCAGCGGCAGGGTCATCCGACGACAGGATCACCTGCCGCGCACCGTCGTTGTCGCCCGGAAAGACCGTTCGCAGAATCTCATGGCGTTCGACGATGTCGGAGACGGCGGTGCGCAGGACATCGACATCCACGTCGCCGGACAAGCGCACCACGATGGGGATGTTGTACGTGGCCTCGTTCGGCTCGAACTGGTTGATGAACCACATGCGTTGTTGCCCGAACGACAACGGGATTCGGTCTGGCCGCGGGCTACGAGCAGTGATCTCGCCGAGCGCAGGGCGTCCGCCCCGCTCGGGGGAAGCGAGCTCGCGTACCGACGGCGCGTCGAACAGGTCCCGCACCGACAGGTCGGCCCCAAGGATCTCGCCGACGCGAGCAGCAACTCGCATGGCCGACAACGAGTTGCCCCCGAGGTCGAAGAAACTCGTGGTGACCGAAACCCGATCGACACCGAGGACGTCGGCGAACGCGTCGGCGATCCGGCGCTCGATCTCCGACTCGGCCGCGACGAACTCGCCGGCCTGCGGAGCCAGCGGTTCCGGAAGTGCCCCGCGGTCGAGCTTGCCCACCGGCGTGAGCGGGAGATGGTCGAGCACCATCACCGCATCAGGCACCATGAAAGATGGCAGTCTGGTCGAGGCGAACGCCTTCAGGTCTGCGACGTCGATGGTCTGCTCGGCCACCAGATACGCGGCCAACGACGTTGCGACGCTTCCTCCCACACCGACCACGACGACCGAACGCACGCCCGGGAACTCGCCGAGGACCGCCTCGATCTCACCGAGTTCGAGGCGCAGGCCACGCAGCTTCACCTGTCCGTCTTCACGCCCGAGGTACTCGAGCACCGGTGCCCCCTCGGAGTCCCGGCGACACCGCACGACATCACCGGTCCGGTACATCCGTTCGCCAGGTTTGCCCAGCGGATCGGCCACGAAGGACGCCGCGGTCAGATCCGGACGACGAAGGTATCCGCGTGCCAGTGCCCGTCCACGGATGTAGAGATCTCCCGGCAGTCCGAAGGGAACGGGCAGCATACGGGCGTCGAGAACCAGGAAGTCCACCCCGGCGATCGGGCCGCCAAGGCGGACCGGGTCGGTTGCCGACATCGCGGCACCGATGGTCACACCAATGGTGGTCTCGGTGGGCCCATAGACATTCTTCAGTGGAAGATAGTGCGACCACAGGTTTTTCAGCGTTGTACTGATTGCCTCGCCACCGGCGAACACCGTGCGTAGCGACCCTACCCTTGTCGGATCGATTGTGCCGAGAACCGTCGGGGTCAGGAACGTGTGCGTCACGGAGTGGTTGAGGATGTAGTCCTCGAGCAGTGTGCCACCCACGGCGTCTGCCGGCCGGTAGACCAGCGTTCCGCCTGACCGCGTGGCGAGCAGGTACTCGAGCACCGACGCGTCGAAACTCGGTGACGCAAAACCCAGTACGCGAGAGTCTGGCCCGGCTGCCCCGCCCCGGATGATCTCGTTGGCGAAGTTCACCAGGCCCTCGTGGGTGACTGCAACCCCTTTGGGTCGTCCGGTCGACCCCGACGTGTAGATCACGTACGCCACATCTGCAGTCGATGGCCGACGACGGGCAGCAAGCGCACTCAGTGGGGCTTCGTCGGCTCCGCCGTCAACAGCGAGCACCGTGTCCTCGACCAGTGTGACCCACGTGGTGGCCTCGGGGAGACCGGTCACGTGTTCGACGGTGAGGCCTAGTTCTGCCTGCGCGTCGTCGAGCATCAATCTGACGCGGTCCGCCGGGTAATCGGGATCGACGGGCAGATACGCTGCGCCCGTCTTGGCTACGGCCCAGATCGCGGCCAGGAGCATGGTGGATCTCGGAATAGCCAGCGCCACAAGAGATCCAACACCGATTCCACGTTCGGAAAGTTCACGCGCCAATCGGTTGGACACCGCGTCGAGATCACGATAGGTAAGGCAACGACCAGCAGCATCGGTAACAGCGGTACGTTCGGGCCAGTCACGAGCAGCCTGGCCGAACACCTCGGACAGCAATACGGCGTCGGCGCCCGCTCCCCCGCCGACGACTCCGGATTCGTCTGCGGCCAACGAGATGTCGCCGATCAGTCCATCCGGACGTGCCACTGCGGCGGCCAGGATGCGACGCAGGACGCTCTCGAAGACCTCGATCTGCTCGCCGTCGAAAGCCTCCTCCAGGTACTTGAGGGTGAGGACGATGCCATCGGGACTCGGCGAACCCGTGAGATTCAACGGGTAGTGCGTGGAGTCCGCGGTCTCCACCCCGACTACCGGCAACGCGCCTTCGGCAACCTCGGTCAACGCTTCGGAATTCACTGGATAGGACTCGTACGCGCTCAGGGTGTCGAACAGCACGGCGTGCGATGTCAGGGACGTCAGTTCCGAGAGTCCGAGATGCTGGTGATCAAGGACCCGGACCTTGTCGGCCTGTATGGACGACAATACGTCTGCGATGCTCGCGGCCGGGTTCACGTCGACGACCGTCGGCACAGTGTTGATGAACAGCCCGACCATCGTCTCGACTCCGTCAAGATCGGCCGGTCGACCCGACACGGTCTCACCGAACGTGACGACCCGGTTACCGGTCAGTCGCGACAGCAGTACGGCCCAGGCGAATTGGAGTACCGTCGCCATGGTGACACCGCGCTCTCGTGCGAGCGCGTCGAGTTCGCGGCTGCATTCCGCACCCAACGCGAACCGATGGTCGCGAGGGGTTCGGGTTGCTCCACCGACGGCATCGGGCACCACGAGCGTCGGCTCCGTGACCGCTGCGAGAACCTCTCCCCACGCCTTGATTCCCGCGTCGTGGTCGGACAGGGCCAGACGCTTTGTGTACCGGCCGAATCCGTCGCCGCGATCGCCGAGTTGTGCCGTGTACGTGGCCCCCGTCGCATACAGCGAAAGCAGATCCGCCAATACCAGGGGCCCCGACCATCCGTCGAACAGGATGTGGTGGTTGGTGATCACGACGCTGATGCCAGACGCGTGATGCACCGCAACCACTCGCATCAGCGGTGGCCGAGTGAAATCGAAGGGAATTGCCGTCTCTCGTGCTGCGATAGCCGACACTTCCTCGGCGGTCGAGCCGGCGGAGGCATCGATTCCGATCTCACGCCACGGGACATCGACCTCGTCGACGACCACCGCGACGATGGCACCGCCGCGCGTCCTGACGAACGACGAACGCAGCGCGGCATGATGCGCCACAACACGTTCGGTGGCCTCACGTAACCGATCGAGATCGACCCCACTCCGCAGATGAAGCACTGTCTGCGTCGAATACACGTCGACGTCACCCTGCGTGGACGACACCCGATCGGCCTCGAAGTAGAGTCCCGACTGAAGGGGTGTGAGCGGCCAGATATCTGCTCCGGGATAGCGTTCGGCGAGTTCGTCGAGTTCTGTCTGAGTCAGTTCCACCCCGGGCACGTCGGAGGGTGACAGACCGACGTGTCGACGTTCGGCCACATGATCAACGATGGTCTCGAGCTCGGCAGTCCACCTGCGCACGATCTCTCGTACATCGCTTTCGGTGACCAGACGGGACACATATCCGACATCGATCGTCATGTGTCGGCCGTCCGTCCCTGGCACCACGCCGACGTTGATGGCGATGGCATTCTGCGCGAGCATCGAACCGGAAACCGTCGCGGGCAGAGCGGGTGCGGCGGGATCGGGCATGAGATCGGTTGGGCTGAAGCCATTCTCCGACGAAGCCCGCGCACCGAGGTAGTTGAACCCGACGGCCGGGAGGGCACGGTCGGCAAGCGCCGAATCCGGCTGCCGGAGCAGACCGAATCCGATACCGTTATCCGGCAGCGCGACGCGCTCTTCCTTCGCCGACTTGATCGCGTGCACGATGTCGGGACCCGGGTCGATCAGCAACGGTGCGATGGTGGTGAACCATCCAACTGTTCTCGAGAGGTCGGATCGACGTGGCCGGGAGCCGCGTTCGGTGACCGCTTCGTAACGTCCGTGGCCTTCCACCTGGATCGGCAATGGCAGCTGTTCACGGTCATCACGACTGCGCATCCAACCGGAAAGCGCACGTGCCAGCGCACCCAGCAGAACATCGTTGACGTTGCCTCCGAACGCCTCCGGGACACGGGTGAGAAGTACCTCGGTCACGTCCGGTGCCACCGTATGAGTCGACGACGCCACCCCGGACATCCGGTCGACATTCCTGTCCAGAAGTAGGCGTACATCATCCGGAGCCGGTAGCCTGCGCGTCCAATAGGGTACTTCGTCCTGGCGTCCTGGCGCCTGCGCAGCCAAGGCATGAGCCCATGCACGGGAGGTGGTCACCTCTCGCCGCAGCGATACGTCGATGCCCCCGGCACGCTGCGCCCACGCCGTCGCCAGGTCCTCGATGAGGACCGGCCACGAGACCGCGTCCACCGCGAGGTGGTGGACAACCAGTACAAGTCGTGACACCCCCTTGGGCCCGAACACCAGTACCGCACGCAGGAGCCGACCGCGGGTCGGATCGAGGTCAGCGGCAGCCTCGGCGTGTGCCGTACGCAGGACGTCGGCGAAATCGGACGAGTCCGCAGACACCTCGGTGACGAATGTCGACACCGAGCTCGTGGGATCAAACCCGACGCGATCAAGCGTCCACGTCCCGCTCTCCCGACTCAACCGGCTACTCAGAGAGGGATGGTTCTCGACGAGATCGCCGAGAACCGTACCCAGCGCCTCCTCAGTGATCCGATCAGACGCAAACAGGACGGCTGCCTGGTTGAAGTCGGCGAAATCACCTGGTTCTGTTGAATGTTCGATCATCCAGGAAACGATGGGCAACATCGACGACGAGTCGTCAATGACGTCGTCGGTCAACAGCGGTGCGCGATGGTGGTCGGCTGCGGCGGCACGGACCATTGCCCGCACGGTGCGATGCTCGAAGATGTCGCGCGGAGTGAGCACGATTCCCGCAGAGCGGGCAGCGGAAGCCAACTGGATGGACATGATGGAATCGCCACCGAGTGCGAAGAACGACTCCCTCACGCTCACGCGCTCGATCCCCAGAAGCCCGCAGACGATCCCCGCCAACACTTCCTCTGTCGCCGATTCAGGGCCGACGTAGTCGTCAAGTGCGGCCGGATCCGGTTGTGGCAGTGCGCGCACGTCCAACTTTCCGCCGGGTGTCAGCGGCAGTCCGTCGAGCACCACGATCCGGTGCGGAACCATGTGTCCGGCCAGCCGTGCCGCCGCGTCCGCGGTCAAGTGGTCGACGTCGATCGCGGCACCTGGTATCGGGACGACGTAGGCCACTAGGCGAGTTCGTTCCGACGCATCGCTGCGTCCGACGACCACTGCGGTTGCCACTGTGGGGGATGCTGCGAGGACCGACTCGATCTCGCCCAGTTCGACTCGCTGACCGTTGATCTTGACCTGATCGTCGGCTCGACCGGCGAAAACGAGGTCGCCGTTGACGTCGATTCGGGCAAGATCGCCCGTTGCGTACATGCGATCACCGGCGTTGGCGCTGAACGGGTCCGCGACAAACGCAGTCGCGGTGAGCCCCGGCCGTTGGAAGTAGCCGCGCGCCAGCGAATCGTGGGCACCGAGATACAATTCGCCGACCACGCCAGTCGGCACAGGATGGAGGCGTTGGTCGAGGACGTAGACCGCGACACCTCGGATCGGGCGTCCGATGGTGACCGGCCGGCCCGGCAACGACAGCGCCGTGGTCGACCAGATCGTCGCCTCAGACGGTCCATACAGGTTGAACACCTCACGACCGTCAGTCGCCCACCGTTCGACGAGTTCGGGCGGACACGCCTCACCGACCGTCATGAGGTTTCGGACGAACGGGGCCCGTGCGGGGTCGACGGTCGCCAGTACCGTCGGGGTGATGACCATGTCGGTGACCCGGTCACTCTCCAGAACGTGGCCGAGGGCGTCGCCTGCATAGTCCGAGGCGGGTGCAATCACCAGCGTATGACCGCGACCCAACGCGTAGAGCATCTCGAAGAACGCTGCGTCGAAACTCGGTGATGCGACATGCAGGGAACGCGAGATCGTCTGCCGCTGCCCCGCGGATCTGTCCGCAGCCGGCTGGCCGCCACCTGCGATTTCCCCGTCTGCGATTTCCCCGTCTGCGATTTCCCCGTCTGCGATTTCCCCGTCTGCTGCCAGCAGGTTGGCAATTCCCCGCTGGCTCACCGCGACTGCTTTCGGACGACCGGTCGTGCCAGACGTGTAAATGAGATACGCCAGATTGTCTATCCGTGGAACCCCACGTAGTTCCGTCGGCGCGATCGGGCCGTCATCGATCCCTTCGACGAGGGATTCGAGTTCGAGCCACCTGCACGTCGAGCCGAGGTCGTCGCGGTACCTTGTGTCGGTCAATCCGATGCGCACACCCGAGTCGCTGATCATGTACTCGATGCGCTCGGATGGGTATCGCGGGTCGATCGGCACGAAGGCCGCTCCGGCCTTCAACACCCCGAACGCAGCCGCCACCGAACGCATCGACCGTTCGATGCCGATTGCGACAACGTCCTCGACACCGATGCCCTCGCCGATCAACGCTCGCGCGATCGCATTGGTCCACCGCTCGAAGTCGTTGTAGGAGAGCTCTTCTCCTGCACTCACGAGCGCCGTACGTACCGGGTCGATCGTACGTCGGGAGAGCAGGTCGACCAGTGTGGCCGGACCGCTCACCCCGCCGTCCTCGGCGGGATCGACCGCCCCAGTGGAGTTGCGTCCTACCGAGGTAATCGACGCTGCCGATTCACCAACCACATCGATGTCGCCGACCGCGATCTGTGAATCTTCGACCATTGCCCACAGCACCGACTGCCACACCGACACGAAGCCGTCTATCGATCGCTCGTCGAACAGCGCTGTGGCATAGGTGATCTCGACAGCCATCGGGCTGTCTGCGGTACGGTCGGCGACCGCCATCAACAGATCGAGCTTCGCCGCGTCCTCATGGACCGCCAGTGGTTGCACGGTGATACCGCCCACGGCCACCTGCGCGTCCGGGGCCCTGCGCGCCGCATCGACATGTGTGAATCCGATCTGCGCGAGCGGTGCGTACGCCGTTGCCCTGTCAGGAGCCAACTCGTCGACGAGATCGTCGAACTGGACGTCTGAGTTGGCAAACGCGTCGACGTCGGTCGCGCGGACCTCGGATAGGAAGTTCGCGATGGTCTCGCCACCCGATAACCGGGTGCGCAACAGCAGGGTATTGACGAACATCCCGACGAGGTCATCGGTGGCCGGGTCGGTCCGACCGGCAATCGCCGAACTGACGACAACGTCGTCTGTTGCGGCGAGGCGCGCGATCGTGATCGCAAGCGCCGCATGCGTCACCATGAACATGGTGAGTCCTCGGTCACGGGCAAAGGTCTCGACGCCTGAGGCGAGGCGGTCATCGATATCGGCGCGCAGCACGGCTGCGTCGGTGACCATCACCGCGGGGCGCGGCCGGTCCATCGGTAGGTCGGTGACCTGCGGCAGATCCGCCAGCTGCGCGCGCCAGTACGCGCGTTGAGCACCGACCCCTTCGGCACCGGCCCCGCGCGCAACCCGCTCACGCTGCCAGATGGCGAAATCGGCGTACTGGACTGCGAGCCCGGGCAGGGTGGCGTCTGAGTACCCGCTGCGGTACGCATACGCAGCAAGCAGATCGCGCAGGAAGATCGTGGTGGATTCACCGTCGAACGCGATGTGATGGACAGTGACGACGACGTCGACGGTCGCGCTGTCGACACGCCGCACTCTAATTCTGCTGGGCAATGTCTTGGTGAGGTCGAATCCCGTTGTGGCCGATGAGAACATCTCGTCGTCCGACTCCACGACCGCCCAATCGAGTCGAGAGTCGGCATCCGAGGGGTCCAGTATCCGCTGTACCGGACCGGCACCTTCGACCGGATAGACGGTGCGCAATACCTCGTGACGCTCGACTACGTCGTCGAAGCTCCGACGCAAAACGTCGACGTCGAGGTCCCCACGCAGGCGTACCGCCATCGGGATGTTGTATGCGCCCGACGAGGTATCGAACTGGTTGATGAACCACATCCGCTCCTGCGCGGAGGACAGGGGAATACGCGCGGGTCGCGGCGCCGCGACAAGTGAACCTGCTCGCTGCGAGCGACCGTCGAGTGCGGCGCACAGGGCACGGACGGACGGATTGTCGAAGACGTCGCGTACCGACACCTCGACGTCGAGAGTCACGCCCACCTGTGCGATCAACCGCATGGCGAGCAGTGAGTTGCCTCCTGCGGCGAAAAACGACTCGGTGACGCCGATCCGCTCGAGTCCGAGTAGTGTTGCGGCGATTCCGGCAACCGATTCTTCGGCCGGAGACGCAGGCGCGACGTAGGTCTCATCGACATCGTGGAACGAGGGCGACGGCAGTGCCCTGCGATCGATCTTGCCTGCGGAGTTGAGCTTCAGATCGTCAACCGTTACCCACAGCGAGGGCCGCATGTACTCCGGCAGGCGCTGGGCAACCGCTTCCTCCACGAGGTCCAGATCGACCGACGACGGTGAGACGTAGCCGACAAGATGATCGAGACCACTCGGCGCAGAAGCCACCGCTGCGGCGACATGGACCACACCGGGTACTGCCGCGACGACCTCTTCGATCTCCCCGAGCTCCAGCCGCTGACCGTGAAGCTTCACCTGAAAGTCCGTGCGTCCCAGGTATTCCAGCTCGCCGTCGGTGTTCCACCTGACCAGGTCACCGGTGCGATACAGCCGGGAGCCCGGCCCGTCGAACGGATTGGCGACGAACCGTTCGGCGCTCAGTCCTGGGCGAGAGGCATAACCGCGCGCGAGTTGGACACCACCCAGGTAGAGCTCGCCGACCACGCCGACCGGCACCGGCGTCAACCGGCCGTCGAGCACCCATGTCGAGGTGTTCCACACCGGAGCACCGATGGGGATGCTGGCTTCCTCGGGCACGACGTGATGGGCGGTGACGTCGACGGCCGCCTCCGTCGGACCATAGAGGTTGTGCATGCGGACATCGGGTAGCGACCCGAGGACGGCATGAGCGGTCGAGGACTGGAGGGCTTCGCCCGAGGTGAACAGCAGGCGCACGGTCGCGAGATCCGCCAGGCGATCGGCCACCACGTCGCCGAATACCGACAACATCGACGGAACGAAGTGCACCGTTGTGATCTGTTCGGAGACAATGAGATCGGCGAGATAAGCCGGGTCCCGGTGGCCGTCTGGCCGCGCGAGAACCAACGCACCGCCAGTGACGAACGGCAGGAACAGTTCCCATACGGAGACGTCGAAGGTGATCGGTGTCTTCTGCAGGGTGCGGTCGTCGGCACCGATCGCGTACTCGTCGGCCATCCACAGCAGACGATTGACGATTGCGCGGTGACTGACCGTCACCCCCTTGGGTTGTCCCGTCGAACCCGAGGTGAACAGGGTGTATGCGGGGTGGTCGCCGCGCAGGGGCGCCAGGCGGTCGGCATCCGAAACCGGTGCTACGTCGGCGGCGATCTCGCCTGATGCGTCGATTCCGAGTACTCCGTCGGGCAGCACAGATGTCAAGGCGTCGGGAGTACTACCTGCACGTACCAGCGCGAGACGCACTCCTGCGGTCGTCAGCATGTACTCGATCCGCTCGGGCGGCGCAGACGGATCGACAGGTACGTAGTGGCCGCCCGCGGTGACGATCGCGTGAATGGCGATCAGCATCTCCGGCGACCTCTCCATCACGACTGCCACACCGATCTCGGGGCCGATCCCCTGCCGGATGAGTTCGCGGGCCAACAGGTGCACCCGAGCCGAGAACTCGCCATGGTCGAGCGAATGCCCGCCATGGACCAGCGCGGGCGACGATGTCCGGCAGGCTGCCGCGGCGGTGAGCAATTTCGGAAGAACGGCCTGCGAGTCGATCTCCTTCGCCGGACCGTGTGCGAACCGATCGATGGTGCGTGTCTCGTCATCGGTCAGCACACGCGCAAGCCCCACCGCCATACCGGGTTCGCGCACCACGGCGTCGAGTACGGCGAGGAACCGCTGGCACATCTGCGCGACGAGTTCACGATCGAACAGCGCCGTCGCATAGCGGACGGCTCCGTCCCATCCGCCACTCCCGTCCTGTTGCCCCGAGATGGAATCCGTTGGCCGTGGGACGACAACGAACGTCAGGTCGACCTGGACCGGAAGCTCGTCTGCGGTGAACGGCTCGAACGAGAGGTCCGTCGCGGGCAGTTCCAATCGTTCGACAGAGCCTGCCGGGTCGACGGAGAGCATCACCTGCGCAAGCGGGGCAAAGGACTCGGTCCGAACCGGGCTCACCGCGTCCACGACAGATTCGAACGGCACGTCGGAGTGGGCCATGGCGTCGAGGTCGGTAGCGCGCACGCGGCGGAGCAG